>NZ_AZND01000007.1:0-56380 GCF_000576205.1 Methylibium sp. T29
CGCCAGCCGGCGTGGCGCTGCCGCCGCCGCTGGCTTCGCTGACCTGGTGGCTGCGCAGCGTGGCCGCGGCCGGCTTGCCGTCGGCGCCCAGGCCCTGGTTCGGCGCATAGGCCTCGGAGGTGGACTCGGTCTGCGAGAAATCGACTTCAGCGGTGACCTGGGCACGCAGGTTGTCGCGGCCCAGCACCGGCTCGAGGATGTCGAACACGCGCTTGGTGTAGTTGCCCTCGATCTGGCCCACGTACTGCAGTTGCTGGGCATCCAGGCCACCCGCCGAACCGGCATCGCCGGCGCCGGAGATCAGCGCGCCGGTGGCGTCGAGCACGGTCACCGCCTTCGGGTCCATCTCGGGAACGCTCGACGACACGAGGTGGACGATGCCGGCGATCTGCGTGCGGTCGAGCGTGCGGCCGGGGTGCAGCGTCAGCAACACCGAGGCGCTGGGCTTCTGCTGTTCGCGGAAGAAGCCGTTCTGGTTGGGGAGCGCCAGGTGAACGCGGGCGCTCTGCACCGCAGCCAGCGCACCGATCGAGCGGGTCAGCTCGCCTTCGAGGCCGCGCTGGAAGGTCAGGCGCTCCTGAAACTGCGTCTGGCCGAACTTGGCGTTGTCCATCAGCTCGAAGCCGACGATCGAGCCCTTGGGCAGGCCGGCCGAGGCCAGCTTCAGGCGAACGTCGTGCACCTTGTCGGCCGGCACCAGGATCGCGGCGCCGCCGTCGGCGTGCTTGTAGGGCACGTTCATCGTCGACAGCTGGGCCAGGATCGCGCCGCCGTCCTTGTCGGACAGGCCGGCGTACAGCACCTTGTAGTTGCCCTGCGAGGACCACATCGACATCGCGAAGGCGATGCCCACCAGCGCGGCCAGGCCGATACCGAGCGTGAACTTGCGGCCGGCGGGCAGCGCGGCGAGGCGCGAGCCGAAGCCGTCGGCGTTGGCCGGCGTGAGCGGCAGGGAATTCACGGGGGCAAGTGCGGTGTCCATCGGCAGGGGTCGGGCGTCGCGGCGTGTCCGTGTCGGATCGTGGGTCGAAAAGCGCGACGGGACCATTCCCATCGGCGCCTCGGCATTGTTTCGTTACCCTTGAGCCGGAAAAGCGGCGAACAGGCCGGCCAAATCCCGCCAGTTCCCTCCATTGCGCCGCGAGCCCCTGGCTACGATCCTTCCCCATGGACGTGAAGCTCAAGCCCTTCGACTTTGCCCAAGCCGCCGCCCGCGCCGGGATGCCGCAGGTGGCCGAGCGCGTGCGCCTGGCCACGCAGTCGCAGGGCGTGGAGCCGGCGAGCTTCCAGACCAGCTTCAGCGCCGCGCTGAAGTCGGTGAGTTCCGCACAGAACCAGGCCACCGAGCTGCAGAAGCAGGTTCAGCTGGGCAACTCGTCGGTCTCGCTGGAAGAAACGATGGTCGCGATGCAGAAGGCCCAGATCGGCTTCCAGGCGACGCTGCAGGTGCGCAACAAGCTGGTGCAGGCCTACACCGACATCATGAACATGGCCATGTGAGGCCGGTGAGCGACCGCCCGGCGTCGCGGTCGGTCAGCCGCCGGCGCGCTTGACCGTATGTCCGCGGGCCTGGAGCCAACCGATCACGCGTTCGCAGTGATCGCCCTGCACCTCGATCACCCCGTCCTTCGTCGTGCCGCCCGATCCACAGGCGGCCTTCAACTGCTTGCCCAGTTGAGCCAGCGCGGCCGGCTCCAGCCCCAAGCCCTTGACGAGCGTGACGCCCTTGCCGTTGCGACCCTTGGTTTCGCGCGAGACGCGAACGATGCCGTCGGTGGCCGGCACGGCGCCGGCGCTGCGGCAGGCGCACTGGGCGATCGCCTGGCGGCAGGCCGGGCAGGTCCGGCCGAGTTCGGTCGAGTAGACCAGGCCGCCGGTCGACCGGCTCTTCATGCCGGACGCTCCGGCACGGTGCAGCGCCGATCCATCGGCTAGAGGATGCGGGTCAGCGCCTCGTCGAGGTGACGGACCGTGCGCTCGATGTGATGCAGCTTGTCGAGACCGAACAGGCCGATGCGGAAGGTCCGGAAGTCGGCCCCTCGTCGCACTGCAAGGGCACGCCGGCGGCCACCTGCAGGCCCAGCCCGAGGAACTTCTGCCCCGACTGGATGGCCGGGTCCTCGGTGTAGCTGACCACCACGCAGGGCGCCTGGAAGCCTTCGGCCGCCACGCTGCGCAGGCCCTTGCGCACCAGCAGCGCACGCACCTGCTCGCCCAGTTGCTGCTGTTCCGCGCGCACCTTCTCGAAGCCATAGGCCTCGGTCTCGCGCATCACATCGCGCAGGCGGGCCAGCGAATCGGTCGGCATCGTGGCGTGATAGGCGTAGCCACCGGCCTCGTAGGCCTCCATGATCTGTAGCCACTTGCGCAGGTCGCAGGCGAAGCTGGTGCTCTGCGTCCCGTCGATGCGCTCGCGCGCCAGAGCGCTCATCGCGATCAGCGCACAGCAGGGCGACCCGCTCCAACCCTTCTGGGGCGCGCTGACCAGCACGTCGACACCGGTCGCCTGCATGTCGACCCACAAGGTGCCCGATGCAATGCAGTCCAGCACGAACAGCCCGCCGACCTCGTGCACGGCGTCGGCCACGGCGCGCAGGTAGCCATCGGGCAGGATCATCCCGGCCGAGGTCTCGACGTGCGGCGCAAACACGACCGCCGGACGCTCCGCGCGGATCGTGGCCACCACCTCGTCGATCGGCACCGGCGCGAAGGGCGCCTGCGCGCCCGGCCCGGTGCGGCGAGCCTTCAGCACCGTGGCGTCGGAAGCGATGCGGCCCATGTCGAGAATCTGCGTCCACCGGTAGCTGAACCAGCCGTTGCGGATGACCAGAACCTTGCGGTCGGTAGCGAACTGTCGCGCCACCGCCTCCATGCCGAAGGTGCCGCTGCCGGGCACGACGACGGCCGACTTCGCGTTGTAGACGCGCTTGAGCGTGGCCGAGATGTCGCGCATGACCCCCTGGAAACTCTGGGACATGTGGTTGAGGGCACGGTCGGTGTAGACCACCGAGTACTCGAGCAAACCCTCCGGGTCCACGTTCGGCAGCAAGCCAGGCATCGATCACTCCACTGAGAAAAACTGTCTCTGTTGTAGGGGCTGTGGCCGCCATGCGGGCCACGGGTGCCACACGAAAACCTGCCGTCGGCGCAGAGCGCTGCCGAGAGCCGTGCCGGGAGAGGCACACCGCCCACTGTGTACCAAAACATCACTGCAGCACGCTGAGGTCAACCCGAATGACCCGGCTCCCGTTTCGAGCCGTCGCGCTGCGTTGACTGGCCCGCCAACCTCTGCATTGTCTCCTCGGCCGAGAAACCGCGCACGGCGCGGCCCATCCGATCGGACCTCGCATCAGGTGCGGCCTGCGCCCGGAAAGTACTTGCGGATCAGCGCGGGCGTGAACTCGAAGGGTTCGGCGGTGAAGGTGGCCGTGAAACACGACCGCTGCGCATCGCCGTCGACCGGCAGCACGCTCACGTACACCCACTCTCCCGGCCCCTTGTCCCACAGCATGATCTGCACCGGCGCGAACGCGCTGCGGTCGAGCACACGGTAGAGCGACAAGGCCGCGCCCTGGAATCGTTCGCGATCTTCGGGATCCAGCAGCGCGCGCGGGTCGCCCCTGGCGAAGACCAGCGGCGGACTGCCCTCCACGCAGCTGGCCATGACGAGCGCACCGCCATCACGCGCTGCCCCTGAGCCGTTTTCAGCCGCGGAGACGCGAAGCGCCGGCAGAAGGACCAGTGCCGTTGCCACCAGCAGGCCACTCAGCGTGGCAACCGATTCCTTGCTTCCCATCGCGCGCCCTCCGCCGGCAGATCCCCTCGTCGGGTCGATCTTCAGCCGCGGCACCGGAGAAAGCAATGAGGAGTCACGCCAGCGACGGCGCCTCGTTCTATCACTCCACCGTCACGCTCTTCGCGAGGTTGCGCGGCTTGTCGACATCGGTTCCCCGCGCGCAGGCTGTGTGATAGGCCAGCAGCTGCAGCGGCACCACGTGCAGTAGCGGCGACAAGGCGCCGTAGTGCTCGGGCATGCGGATCACGTGCACGCCTTCGCTGCTTTCGATCCGCGTGTCCGCATCGGCAAACACGAACAGCTCGCCGCCGCGTGCGCGCACTTCCTGCAGGTTGCTCTTGAGCTTCTCGAGCAACGCGTCGTGCGGCGCCACGGTGACGACCGGCATCGCGCTGGTCACCAGCGCGAGCGGGCCGTGCTTCAGCTCGCCGGCCGGGTAGGCCTCGGCGTGGATGTAGCTGATCTCCTTGAGCTTGAGCGCGCCTTCCAGCGCCACCGGGTAATGCAGCCCGCGGCCCAGGAAGAGCGCGTTCTCCTTGCGGGCGAACTCTTCCGCCCAGGCCATGACCTGGGGCTCGAGCGCCAGCACGGCCTGCAGCGCCACCGGCAGGTGGCGCAGTGCCTTCAGGTGCCCGGCCTCGGCGTCCTCGCTCAGGCGCCCACGGGTCTTGGCCAGCATCAGTGTGAGCAGGAACAGGCCCGCCAGCTGCGTGGTGAAGGCCTTGGTGGAGGCCACGCCGATCTCGACGCCCGCCCGCGTGATGTAGGCCAGCGAGCACTCGCGCACCATCGCGCTGGTGGCCACGTTGCATACGGTGAGCGTGTGCTTCATGCCCAGCGAGCGGGCATGCTTCAGCGCGGCCAGCGTGTCGGCGGTCTCGCCGCTCTGCGTGATGGTGACGACCAGCGTCTTGGGGTTGGGTACGCTGTCGCGGTAGCGGTATTCGCTGGCCACTTCCACCTGCGTCGGAATCTGCGCGATGGACTCCAGCCAGTACTTGGCGGTGCAGCCGGCGTAGTAGCTGGTGCCGCAGGCCAGGATCAGCACCGAGTCGATCTCCTTGAACACGCGGTGCGCGCCGTCGCCGAACAGCTCCGGCACGATGCCCTGCACGCCTTCGAGCGTGTCGGCAATGGCGCGCGGCTGCTCGAAGATCTCCTTCTGCATGTAGTGGCGATAAGGCCCGAGTTCGGCCGCGCCGGTGTGGGCATGCACGGTGCGCACTTCGCGCTGCACGCGCTCGTGGCGGCCGGTCGTTGCATTGCGCGCCACGATCCAGTGCTTGCCGAGTTGGAGGTCGACCACATCGCCCTCTTCCAGGTAAACGATCTGGTCGGTCACGCCGGCCAGCGCCATGGCGTCCGACGCGAGGAAGCTCTCGCCCTGCCCCACGCCCAGGATCAGCGGCGAGCCTTCTCGCGCACCCACCACGCGGTGCGGTTCGTCGCGGCAGAACACGGCGATGGCGTAGGCGCCCTTGAGCCGCTGCGTGGCCTGCTGCACGGCGTCGAACAGGTCGCCGTCGTACAGCGAATCGATCAGATGGGCGATGACCTCGGTGTCGGTCTGGCTCGCGAAGACGTAGCCGCGCGCCTGCAGTTCGGCGCGCAGGTCGTCATGGTTCTCGATGATGCCGTTGTGCACGAGGGCGATACGCGCCGGCCGCGCAGCATCGGCGCCCGGGCCGCTGGAGAAATGCGGGTGGGCGTTGTGCACCGCCGGCGCACCGTGCGTGGCCCAGCGCGTGTGGGCGATGCCGGTCGTTCCCTGCACTGCGTCGGCGGCCACCTGCACGTCGAGTTCCGCAACGCGCGACGTACTGCGGCTGCGGCGCAGCGCGCCGTCCTGATGCACCGCGACTCCGCAGGAGTCATAGCCCCGGTACTCGAGCCGCTTCAGGCCTCGACGAGGATGGGGACGATGTTGCGCGCGCCTACCGCGCCGACGATGCCGCACATGAGATGGCCTTGCTGAGCTGTGGATGGCGCATCCTAGGGACGGCAGCAACAAATATGCTTTCTAAATTCATCATGAAACGGCATAAAAATCTCAAAACTTTCTACAATGAAAATTTAGAGCAAAATTTATTTAATTAGATATAATTTATTTCGTGAACAAGATCACGCTGGATCCCCTCGACCTCCGGCTGCTCGCGCAACTGCAGCGCGACGCGTCGCTCTCGAATCAGGCGCTGGCGGCCGAGGTCCACGTGGCCACGGCCACCACGCACCGCCGCGTCCGACGCTTCCATGCGCTGGGATTGATCGAGCGCGTGACCGCCCAGTTGTCGCCGCAGCGCCTGGCCGACGCCGGCCTGCCGCAACTGCATGCGCTGCTCGAGGTCACGCTCGACGTGCAGACCAGCGAGGGCCTGGACGCGTTCGAGGCACGCGCCGTGGCCGACGCCAGCGTTCAGCAGTGCTGGCGGGTCTCTCCAGGGCCTGACTTCATGCTGGTGGTGGGTGTGCGCGACATGGAGGCCTACCAGGCCTTCACCGCGCGGCTGCTGACGGCCGATGCCAACGTGCGCAACGTGCGGGCCTTCTTCAGCATCAAGCGCGCGAAGTTCGGCAGCGAACTGCCGCTGCCCGCGCGGTGAGCTGCGCCGACCGGCGAGCGCCGCCGCGGCGACCACTCCTCAGTTCGACGCGGATGCCGCGCCTTCCGCCGCGGAAAGCGACTTGTGCAGCGCGGCCGGCGACGTCAATCCGCTCAGCACGTCGTCGTGCGGCAACAGCATCACCACCAGGCCACCGAGACCGAGCCCCAGGCCACCACGCCGACGGCACCGACCGCCAAGCGCTGGGCGCCGGTGAGGTAGGTGAGCCAGGCTTCCCCGAACGACAAGCCGCCCTCCCGCACGCCGGACGCCAGCAACTGCAATCGCACCCGCAACCCGGGTGCCGGTTGATCTTCAGGATCGCGATAACCCAGGCGGATCTCCTCGCGCCGGATCCACTGGTCGTGGGCGGCACGCCGGTCGGGGTCGAGCAGCACGTCCTGCGCCTTGTTCAAGGCCGTCAGCACCAGCTCATGGCGGACGCTGCCGTGATGGCGATCGGGGTGGTACTTCTGCACCAGCGCCTTGTAGGCGGCACGGATCACTTCGGGCGGCGCGTCGGGCGCCACCTTCAGGCGGCCGTAGTAATGGGGGATCTTGGGGCGTCGCATCGGTTTCCGATGCTACTGGCGCGATGTCACGGCATGTCGTGCAGAGTTGGCGCGTCTGCAACCGGAACGATATCCTCCAACCCGCTGTTGCAACTGTGCCGCCGGCGCGCCCACCGTGCCCACGCAAGGCCGCGCGCCCGCTCGGCCCGCCGTTACCGGCGTAACAACTGCTAGCGTTTTTCTGCGGCCGTTGCCAGCCTGCGATCACGGTCTGCCGCGCCCGGGCCACACCCAGTTGCCCAGCCGGCACGTCCTTGCTGATCGTGCTGCCGCCGCCGATCGTGGCGCCCGCGCCCAGCGTGACCGGTGCAACGAGCACGCAGTTGCTGCCCACATGCACGTCGTCGCCGATCACGGTGCGGTGCTTGTTCGCGCCGTCGTAGTTGGCGGTGATGCTGCCGGCGCCGTAGTTCACGCGTTCGCCGACCGTCGCATCCCCCAGGTAGGCCAGGTGGTTGGCCTTGGCGCCGCGCGCGAGCGTGGAATTCTTGACTTCGACGAAGTTGCCGATGTGCACCTCGGCGCCCAGTTCGGCGCCCGGCCGCAGGCGCGCGAACGGCCCGACCAGCGCGCCCGCACCGACCTCGGCACCGTCGATGTGCGTGAACGGATGGATCACCGCACCCGCGGCGATGCGCGCGTCGCGGATCACGCAGTGGGCCCCGATGCGCACGCCGTCGCCGAGTTCGACCCGACCTTCGAAGACGCAGTTGACGTCGATCTCGACATCGCTGCCGCAGCCCAAGGTACCGCGCAGGTCGAAGCGCGCCGGGTCGGCCAGCCGCACGCCGGCCTCGAGCAGTGCCTCGGCCTGCTTGCGCTGCAGACGGCGCTCCAGATCCGCCAACTGCAGCGGGCTGTTGACGCCCAGCACCTCGGTCTCGCTGGCGGGCTGCGCAGCGACCACCGCCACGCCGTCGGCAACGGCCATCGCGACCACGTCGGTGAGGTAGTACTCGCGCTGGGCGTTGTCGTTGGACAGGCGCGCGAGCCAGCGCTTCAGCAGCGCGGTAGGCGCGGCCATCATGCCGGTGTAGACCTCGCGGACGGCGCGCTGTTCCGCGCTGGCATCCTTGTGCTCGACGATGCCGAGCAGCTTCTCGCCCCGCCCGTCGCCGTCACGGAGGATGCGGCCGTAGCCGGTGGGGTCGGCCAGGTCGATGGTCAGCAGCGCGAGCCGTGTGCCGTCGCAGGCATCGACCAGCGCACGCGCCGTCGACGCCTCGATCAGCGGCGTGTCGCCGTTGAGGATCAGGGTGGTGCCGGCATCGTCGAGCAGCGGCACCGCCTGCTGCACGGCGTGCCCGGTGCCGAGCTGCGGCTCCTGCCGCACGAAGGCGAGCGGCGCCGCGGGAAAGGCCGAGCGCATGGCCGCCTCCACCTGCTCGGCGCCATGACCCGTGATCGTGATGAGTCTTTGCGCCCCCAGACCGGCGGCCGTGGCCAGCACGTGCTGCAATAAGGTTCGCCCGGCCAGGGTGTGCAGCACCTTGGGCCGACTCGACTTCATGCGGGTGCCCTTGCCGGCGGCCATGATCACGATGTCCAGCATGCTGATGGTCAGGTGGTTGAGAGGTTGGAGAATTATCGCGGCCTGTGTGCTGTTGGCACTGGGCGGCTGCAGCGCGCTGCGGTTGGCTTACACGCAGGCCGGGGAATTCGCGTACTGGTGGCTCGACGGCTACGTCGATTTCAACGGCGATCAAACGCTGCGCACGCGCGACGCGATCACCCGGTGGTTCGCCTGGCATCGCAGGACCGAGCTACCGGACTATGTGGCGCTGCTCGACCGCGCGGCGGCCGAGGCAGGCCAGGACGCCACGCCCGCCCAGGCCTGCCGCTGGTTCGACGAGGTGCGCCTGCGCATCGATCGCGCTGTCGACCACGCACTGCCCGACACCGCAGCCATTGCCATGAGCTTCAGCCCGGAGCAATTGAATCGCCTGGAACGCAAGCAGGCGAAGAACAACGCCGAGTTCCGAGACGACTTCCTGCAGCCCGACCCGGCCGAGCGGCGCGCGGCGGCGGTCGAGCGCGTGGTCGATCGGGCCGAGCAGCTGTATGGCCGGCTCGACCGCTTGCAGCGCGAGCGCATCGCGCAATCCTTGAGCAAATCGCCGTTCGAGCCGGAACGCTGGCTGGCCGAGCGGCAGCGTCGGCAGCGCGACCTGCTGCTGATCCTGCGGCAGGCGCAGTCCGGCGCACTGTCGGTCACCTCGGCCACCGACGCACTGCGGACTCACTGGCAAGAGGTCAAGCGCTCGCCGGACGACGCCTACCAGAGCTACCAGCGTCGCCTCGACGCGGCGAACTGCGAACTGCTCGCGCAGATCCACAACCGCACGACGCCCGAGCAACGGCACGAGGCCCAGCGCAAGCTCAGAGGGTGGGCGGCCGACCTGCGGCGTCTCGCGACGCCCGCCTGATCGATCAGCGCGCCGAGGGGGGCAACGCCACCGTCACCGTCCGCGGCGTCAGCGCCGGCAGCGGAAAGTCCTTCATCGCCGCCTCGAACATCGCCGGCAGCAGCGCCTCCGAGGTCCAGCGACTCGAATAGGCGGCACGCGTCTCGTAGACGATCTGCTGGCTACGCCGATCACGGATCAGGATGCCGACCTCGCGCTGGTAATCCGGGATGTCGTAATAGTCATAGCCGAACCCCGGTGCATAGCCGAAGCCCGGCCCATGGAAGAACGGTCGGCGCGCGCCGTAGAACCACCAGTCGTTGCGCCAGGCCCAATGGCTCATGTAGGGATCGCGGCGCGCCACCTCGAACACCCGGGCCCCGACCTGGATCAGCACATCGGCCTGCTCGGACGGGACGCGAGTGAAGCCGGCTGCCTCGAGCGCCGGCAGGGCCGCGGCCTCGATGCGGTCCTGCTCGGCCGCGTTCGCCTGTTGCGACGGCAGGCGTTCGACCGCGTAGCTGCCCGGCTTGCGATCGGCCGGCCAGCTCCCTTGGCTGGACACGTCAACGGCCACGCTGTTGAGGCTGGCGCAACCGGCGACGAGCAGCGCCGCGGCGCATGCCGCCAGCGATGCCATGGCGGATCGGGTTCGATGCATGCGGACTCCTTGCCCTGACTCAGCCTTGCCCATGCCAACGGATAGGCATCGCGGCCTCGATGACCGACGCCGCGCCGGGCGGCGCACAGGTCTCGTCGTCATCGAAGGCCTTGTCGCCCAGTTCGTCGGCTCTTCCGGTGGCTTGGAGGGTGGTGAAGGGGTAGAGGTTCCGGTCCTGCAGATGAGAAGGCACCACGTTGGCCAGCGCGCTGGCCATGTTGTCGAGCCGGCCGGGGTGCTGGCGCTCCCAGTCGCGCAGCATCTGCGCGATCTGCTTGCGCTGCAGGTTCTCCTGGCTGCCGCACAGGGTGCAGGGGATGATGGGGAACTGGCGGTGCGCGGCCCACGCTTCCAGGTCGTGTTCGGGCACGTAGGCCAGCGGGCGGATCACGACATGCCGGCCGTCGTCGCTGACCAGCTTGGGCGGCATGCCCTTGAGCTTGGCGCCGAAGAACATGTTGAGGAACAGCGTCTGCAGCATGTCGTCGCGGTGGTGGCCGAGCGCGATCTTGGTCGCCCCCAGCTCACCGGCCACACGGTACAGGATGCCGCGCCTCAGCCGCGAGCACAGGCTGCACATCGTCTTGCCTTCTGGCACCACGCGCTTGACGATGGAGTAGGTGTCCTGGTTCTCGATGTGGAAAGGCACACCGCGGCTCGCCAGGTATTCGGGCAGCACGTGCTCGGGAAAGTCGGGCTGTTTCTGGTCGAGGTTGACCGCGACGAGCGAGAAGTCGATCGGCGCGCGCTGCTGCAGGTTCAGCAGGATGTCGAGCAGCGCGTAGCTGTCCTTGCCGCCCGACACGCAGACCATGAGCTTGTCGCCGGGCTCGATCATGTTGAAGTCGCCGATGGCCTGGCCGACCAGCCGGTGCAGGCGCTTGCTGAGCTTGTTGGCCTCGAAGGCGGGCTTGCCGGCCTGACGTTGCGTGACGCCGGGCTCGATGACGACGGCACTCATGCGTCGCTCTCCTTGATGTGGAACACCTCCACGCCGACCGCAGCGCAGTCGGCGTAGACGTCGGGTTTCTCGGTCGACACGCGTACCGCGCGCACCTGTGGATGGGCCAGCATGCGCGCGGCGATCTCGTCGCACAGCGTTTCCTGCAGCCCGATGTGGCCCTGCGCCACGCGCTCGGCGATGGCGTGGCGGATGAAGTCGTAGTCGACCACCTCGTCGAGCCGGTCGTCGCGCGGCGTGCTGGCCACCAGCGGCACGTACAGATCGACGTCGATCAGCAGCCGCTGCGGACCCACGCGCTCGAAGTCGTGCACGCCGATGCGCACCGGCAGCGCATACGACTTCAGGAACACACGCCGGCACGCCGCCAGCCGGGGATGCAGGGTCCAGTGCGGCACCTCAAACCCCCTCGCGCGCAAGGAACAGCACGTCGCGCGGCTGCGCGGACAGGTGCTGCCCGCCGTCGACCAGCAGCGTGGTGCCGGTGATGGCCGGCGACTCGATCAGGAAGCGCACGGCACGGGCCACGTCCTCGGGCGTCGATGAACGGCGCAGCGGCGTCATCGCGTGTGCGCGCACGAACTCCGTGCTGTCCATCGGGCCCGACGGCAGCGTGACGCCGGGCGCGACACCAACCACGCGCAGCGTGGGCGCGAAGGCCTGCGCCTGCAGCGTGGTCGCCGCCTCCAGCGCGGCCTTCGACAGCGTGTACGAAAAATGATCCGGATTCGGGTTCCACAGCTTCTGGTCGAGCAGGTTGACGACACAGCCACGCCCCGCGCTACCGCTCAGCCGCTGGTGCAGCGCGGCCGCCAGCAGCACCGGCGCGGCGGTGTTGACCTGCCAGTGCTCGGCCATCGACGCGTAGCTGCAGTCCCCTGCGCCGTCGTACTCGAAGCGCGAGGCGTTGTTCACCACCGCGTCGATGCGCCCCATGCGCTCGGCCACGGCAGGCAGCAGCGCGCGGCAGGCGGTCTCGTCGGCCAGGTCGGCCACGAAAGCCTCGGCGCGCGCACCGGCCGCGCGGGCTGCCTGCAGCGTGTCGATCGACTCGTCGCTGGCCCGATGGCTGTGCACCGCCACGTCGAAGCCGTGCGCGGCCAGTTCGAGCGCGATGGCGCGGCCGACGCGCCGTGCGGCACCGGTGACGAGCACCACGGGACGGGAATCGACGCTCATGTCGTGCGGGACAATGGAGGGGTGGAATCGAGCCCCGTCAGTGTAGCCAGCCCCCCTTTGCCGAGCCTGCAAGAGGCCTTGAAAGCGCGGATCGCAACGGAGATCGAGCGCGCCGGAGGCTGGCTCGGCTTCGAGCGCTACATGGAGCTCGTACTGTATGCACCCGGTCTGGGCTACTACGTGCGCGGCGATCGCCAGTTCGGCCTGATGCCGGGCTCGGGCAGTGATTTCGTCACCGCACCCGAGCTGAGCCCGGTGTTCGGCCGCGCCCTGGCGCGCCAGATAGGCCAGGCCCTGGACGCCACCGGTACGCGCGAAGTGTGGGAGTTCGGCGCCGGTTCGGGAGCGCTGGCCACGCAGTTGCTGGAGGCACTGGGCGAACGGATCGACCGCTACGTCATCGTCGACCTGTCCGGAGCGCTGCGCGAGCGTCAGCGAACCACGATCGCCGCGCGGGTGCCGACGCAGCACGCGGCGAAGGCCGTGTGGCTGGACCGCCTGCCGGAGCGGATCGACGGCGTGCTGGTCGGTAACGAGGTGCTCGATGCGATGCCGGTGGCCCTGCTGCACTTCGATGGCCGCCAGTGGCTCGAGCGCGGCGTGGTGTTCTCCGACGGCCGCTTCATGTATGCCGACCGCCCGACCTCACTGCGCCCGCCGCTGGCCGCCGACCGCGTACCTGGCACCACCGTCGAACTGCAGCGCCAGGGCGAGGCCTTCATCCGCACGCTGGCCGCCACGCTCCGGCGCGGTGCGGCCTTCTTCATCGACTACGGTTTCCCCGAGGCCGAGTTCCATCATCCGCAGCGCATCGGCGGCACGCTGATGTGCCACCGCGCGCACCAGGCCGACGGCGACCCGCTGAGCGACGTGGGCGACAAGGACATCACCGCCCACGTCGATTTCACCGGCATCGCGCTGGCCGGCCAGAACGCCGGGCTCGCGGTGCTGGGCTACACCACCCAGGCGCGTTTCCTGATGAATTGCGGCCTGCTCGACGACCTGCAGGGCGCCGACCTGCGCGCCATCGCCGCGGCGCAGAAGCTGCTGACCGAGCACGAGATGGGCGAGCTGTTCAAGGTGATCGGCTTCGCGGCCTGCGAGCCTTTCGATGCGATCGGCTTCGCCCAGGGCGATCGCAGCCACATGCTCTGAGACCGGAACCCCACCATGCTGCGCTGGCTGCTCGTTGTCGTCATCACGCTGGTCGTCTTCAACGGCCTGCGGCCCTGGCTCCAGAAGTTCGGCCTCGGCCGCCTACCCGGCGACCTGAACTTCCGCCTAGGCGGCCGGGAATGGTCGCTGCCGATCGCGACGACGCTGCTGCTGAGCTTCCTGGCCATGGCCGTCGGCGAACTGATCTGACAGGCGCTCCTCAGCGCGTGATCGTCCACTCCTGCCCGCAGCCACGACATCGGACGGCGACCGCATCGGCCTCGGCCTGCGGCCCGGCAGCCACATCGAAGCGGGCATAGGCATCGCACTGCGGGCACACCGCCTGGTTGGCGGTGGTTTCCGCATGCAGCAACAGGAACAGGTAGCGGCGCAACGCCCACAAGCCGATCCCCGCCGACAACAGCACCGAGATACCCGTCACCATCTGGTCGCTCAACGGCGCGCGGCGGTCGTAAACCTCCAAGCCGCCCAGCAGCCCGACCATGCACATGAAGGTGAGCACCAGATGCGCATGGCTGGAGATCAACTCGCGCTCGTACCACTTGCGGAATCCGCGCTTGCGGATCCCATCCGCGAGGTCTGATCGCCACCAGCCCATGGAACACCTCGTTCGATGCGTGCTGCGCATCGCGGCCCGATGCTGGCACAGGCAGGGCGCTGCCCCGAAAACCGTGCGGCACTCGCAAGCCAAGAGAAGGCTCGCTATAATGCGCGGCTTTGGCGCTTTAGCTCAGTCGGTTAGAGCGACGGAATCATAATCCGCAGGTCCGGGGTTCGAATCCCTGAAGCGCCACCAAGACACCCGAGCCCCGCCCCGTGCGGGGCTTCTCGTTTGCGGCGTGGCGTCGGTCCACCCGCATCTGCGGGGCCCGCGAGCGCGGGATTCAGCACGGCTGGGTGCAGGCAGACACTGCGCGCATGCGCCACGACACTCAAGCCTTCAACTGGGACCGCGAGCGGACCGACGACCGGCCGAGCGAGTTCAAGACCTCCACGTCCTATTCGCTGCTGCATGGCGAAGATGACCATGCGCATCGACAACGCCGGGCCCCACCGTCGCGTCACCACAGGAGCGGTGCGTTCAATGCCTGGCGTGCGCTATCCGTGGTGCTGTTCGCCGGCACGGTCGCCATCTATCTGCTTGCCAAACATGTCCGTGGCTGAACAGCTCGACCTCCCCCATTCGGGGCGGACGCCAGTGAGGGATGGTTCGCTGCCGGCGAATCACCGATGCTTCGATTCAACTTTGGCGACCGCCGCCGAAAAGGAGCTCTGGATGAACCTGCAAGAACGTGAGGTCGGCGATTTCCGCATCTACGCCGGCGCCCTGGACGCCGCCCGCGGCGGCTACACGGCCGCGGTCGAGGTGCATCGCGTGCGCGGTGCTGACCAACCGCCCGAAGTGGTGTTCAGCAGCGACCGGGTCTCCGGCGGCCACCGCTTCGAGGCGCCGGCCGCGGCGCTGCGGCATGCGCTCGACATCGGTCACCAGGCGATCCGGCTGCGCGAGGCCGTGGCCTCCTGACATCCGCCGTCAAGGTCCCGGGCAAATGCTCCGGATCACAGTGAGCCCGAAGCCCTGACCAGGTAGCTGGTGGTCGCGGCCTTGGCACGCTTGTCGGCCGCCGCCATGGCGCGCTCGGTCTGCTCGACGATCTCCTTCGCCGTGGCGGCATCGTGGACGAACAGGTTGCGCTTCGCCGAAGCGCGCATCTGCGTCGTGGACTTGCTCATCGCCTCGAGTTCGACCTCGATGCTGCGATCCGCAGAGTTGCCCTTGATCAGTTCACCACTCTCGGTCTTGGCGATGCCTTCGACGGTGACGCCCATCTTGCTCAGGGCCGCGAGCGAGGCCGCCTTCACCTGCGTGGCGCTGGCTGTGAAAGTGCGGTAGCTCGTGCCGCTCGCCGTGTGCGAGACGCCGGCCGAGGCGCCGACGCCGAGTGCGGTGATCGCCAGCGCGCCGCAGCCGGACAGCGACGCCCCCATCCCCACCAAGGCCAGCAAGCGCATCCACGACGCCAGGATCCGACCAGGGTTCGATGACATTCCGCGCTCCGGCACTTGAGAATCGAAGGGGCAAGGCAACTTCCGCGCCATGAGGCGGCATGCGGCCAGGGTCGTTCAAACCTCCCGAAACCTGCCAGCGTTCGTGACGGATCTGGCATCCGCGAAAGTCACCGCCGGTACGTTTTCGAACAAGTCCGACAGGCTCTGCGGGTCACTACAATTTCGAGCTTCCCCCTCTGCAGCCACTGGATCCACACCATGTACCGCTGTGCCCTGCTCGTGCTCGCTCTGAGTGCCCCGTTCGCCGCGTCTGCCCAGGTGCAGCGCAACTTCCCCTACAACGCGCTGCGCGGTGAGATCGCGATGGTGAATCCCCCGACGTGCTGCTCAACGGCAAGCCGGCTCGGCTCGCGCCCGGGGCCAGGCTGCGCGACACCAACAACCTCGTGCAGGTGTCCGGGGCACTGATCGGCCAGCGTTTCATGGCGCACTACACCGTCGACACGCTGGGCCTGGTCAAGGACGTATGGGTGCTGCGCGCCGAAGAGAAAACCGGCCTCTGGCCGAAGACCGCCGACGAGGCCGCGCGCTGGTCCTTCGACCCGGCCGCGCAGGCCTGGACCAAGCCATGAGCGCCGCCGGCACCGGCAAGAAGGTCTTCATCAAGACCTTCGGTTGCCAGATGAACGAGTACGACTCGGACAAGATGGCCGACGTGCTGCGCGCGGCCGAGGGCTATGAGCCCACGACCGACGTGGAGCAGGCCGACCTGATCCTCTTCAACACCTGCTCCGTGCGCGAGAAGGCACAGGAGAAGGTGTTCAGCGACCTGGGGCGCGTGAAACACCTGAAGGCCAGGGGCGTGAAGATCGGCGTGGGCGGCTGCGTTGCCAGCCAGGAAGGCGCGGCACTGATCGAGCGTGCGCCTTACGTCGACGTGGTGTTCGGTCCGCAGACGCTGCACCGCCTGCCGGAAATGCTGGCTCGTCGCGATGCGCAGCAGCGCCCGCAGGTCGACATCAGCTTCCCCGAGATCGAGAAGTTCGACCATCTGCCGCCGGCGCGCGTCGACGGCGCGACCGCCTTCGTCTCGATCATGGAAGGCTGCTCCAAGTACTGCAGCTACTGCGTCGTGCCCTACACGCGCGGCGAGGAAGTGTCGCGGCCGTTCGACGACGTTCTCACCGAAGTGGCCAGCCTGGCCGACCAGGGCGTCAAGGAAGTGACGCTGCTGGGCCAGAACGTCAACGGCTACCGCGGCCGCATGGGCGACACGGCCGAGATCGCCGACTTCGCGCTGCTGCTGGAGTACGTGGCGGAGATCCCGGGCATCGCCCGCATCCGCTACACCACCAGCCATCCGAACGAGTTCTCGCAGCGGCTGATCGACGTGTACGCCCGCGTGCCGCAGCTCGTGAACCACCTGCACCTGCCGGTGCAGCACGGCAGCGACCGCATCCTGAGCGCGATGAAGCGCGGCTACACGTCGCTGGAGTACAAGTCTTCGATCCGCAAGCTGCGCGCGATCCGGCCCGACATCAGCCTGTCGACCGACTTCATCGTCGGCTTCCCCGGCGAGACCGATGACGACCACGCGCGCACGATGAAGTTGATCGAGGACGTGGGCTTCGACCACAGCTTCAGCTTCATCTACAGCGCCCGCCCCGGCACGCCGGCCGCGGCACTGCACGACGACGCGCCGCGCGAACTCAAGCTGGCCCGTTTGCAGCAGGTGCAGGAAGCGATCGAGGCCAACGGCCGGCGCATCGGCCAGAGCCGCGTCGGCACCGTGCAGCGCATCCTCGTCGAAGGGCCGTCGCGCCGGCCTGATCTCAATGCCGGCCACGAGTTGATGGGCCGCACCGAGTGCAACCGCATCGTCAACTTCGCCGGTCCGGCCCGCCTGACCGGACAGCTGATCGACGTGACGATCACCGAGGCCTACCCGCACTCGCTGCGCGGCGAGGTGCTGCTGCGGGAGCGCAGCCCGCAGCCGGCCTGACGGCTGCTGCGCGGCCGCTCAGACGGCCGGCCCCAGCACCGCAAAGAAGTGGCAGGTGCTGCCGGCCAGCACGAACAGGTGCCAGACGAAGTGCCCGAAGCGCAGACGCGAGTCGAGCACGAAGAACACGACGCCCACCAGGTAGGCCAGGCCGCCCGCCAGCAGCCAGGCCAGCATGCCCAGCGGCAGGTCGCGCAACACCGGGCCGGCGGCAAACACCGCGAGCCAGCCCATCGCCACGTAGAGCGCGGTCGACAGCAATGGATTCGCCAGCCGCCGGGTGATCTTGAGCAAGGCGCCGATGACGGCCAGCGCCCACACCAGACCCAGCAGCGTCCAGCCCGGCCCGTCGGGCAGCCGGCCCAGCGCGACCGGTGTGTAGCTGCCTGCGATGAAGAGGTAGATCGCCACATGATCCAGCGTGTTGCACCATCGCTTGGCCCGCCCCGGCGGCAGCGCGTGATACAGCGCGGACGCGAAGTACACCAGGATCATCGTCGCCGAGAACACGCTGACGCCGACCAGCTTCACCGGGCTGCCGTGCCGCGCCGCGAACTCCACGACCACCGGCAAGGACGCCAGCGCCAGCAGCAGCCCGAGGCCATGGCTGACCGCGTTGGCCAACTCCTCGGCGGCAGTCTGTGGGCGCTCGGGCAGGACCATGGCGCACGCTCCGGCTTCTCTGCATCACGGTGCTGCGATGCGATGCCTTGATTGTGCGAAGCGCCGTGCGCAGCGGCGCGGCTCACCCCGCGAAACGGGCAGCTCAGACAGGGGCCGGGCGCTGGCCGCGAGCAGCGCGGCGCACAGACGATCCACGTCATCCGGCGTGTGAGCGGCCGACATCGAGATGCGCAGGCGCGCGGTGCCGTCCGGCACCGTGGGCGGGCGGATCGCCGGCACCCAGATGCCCTGGGCATCGAGCGCGGCCATCACCCGCAGCGCCGTGCCGTTGTCGCCCAGCAGCAGCGGCTGGATGGCGCTTTGCGAAGCAGGCGCCGGCCAAGGCAGCGCGGCCAGTCCGCAAGCCAGGCGCGTGCGCAGCTGCAGCAGCCTTTCGCGCCGCCAGCCTTCCGACTCGATGACCTGCAGGCTGGCGCGCAGCGCCTCGGCGATCATGGGCGGCGCACCGGTGGCGAAGAAGAAGGTGCGTGCCTTCTGCACCAGCCACTCGATCACGGCGGGTGCGCCGGCGATGAAGGCCCCCGCAACGCCGGCGGCCTTGCCCAGCGTGGCCATGTAGATCAAGCGTGACGACATCGCGTCGGTCGGCACGCGCCAGTGCGACAGGCTTCCGCGCCCGCCCTCACCGAGCACGCCGAAACCGTGGGCGTCGTCGACGTAGAGCCAGGCGTCATGGCGCTCGCACAGGGCGAGCATCTCCGGCAGCGGCGCCAGGTCGCCGTCCATGCTGAACACCGCGTCGGCCACGACGAGCCGCCGGCGCGCGCCACGCGTCGCGACCAGCGCCCGCTCCAGCGCCGCCAGGTCATTGTGCGGGTAGACCGTGAGGTCGGCCCGCGACAGGCGGGCGCCGTCGATCAGGCAGGCGTGGTTCAGGGCATCGGAGATCAATGCATCGCCGCGCTCGACCAGCGCCGGGATCGCACCGGCATTGGCCGCGTAGCCCGCGTAGAAGTACAGCGCGCGCGGCAGACCGACGAAACGCGCCAGCTCCTGCTCCAGCGCCTCGTGCGCCGGGCTGTGACCGCAGATCAGCGGCGAGGCTGTCGCACCGACACCATAGCGCGCCGCGCCCTGCCGGGCGGCCTCGATCAGTGCCGGGTGCTGCGACAGGCCGAGGTAGTCGTTGCCGGCAAAGGCGAGGCGCGGCTGCGTGTCGGCCTGCACCATCGCGCCGTCGAGCGCCGAGACCACGCGGCGGTGGCGGCGCAGTTGCTGCGTGTCGAGCGCGGCGAGCGCCGACACGAAAACGTCGTGGATGTCAGGCGGCATCGAGAACTGGCTCAGGGGGAAGTTGCAACAGCAGCGTGCCCGGGTCGGCATCGGGCTGCCAGGGCCAGTCGGCCAACAGGGGTGCATCGAGCTGCCGGCGCAGGTAGTCGACGTTGGCGTCCTGCTCCGGCATCGCGGGATCGAGCCGGCTGACGATCCAGCCGGCCAGTGGCAGGCCACGTTGCCGGATCGCGTCACGCGTCAACAGCGCGTGGTTCAGGCACCCCAGGCGCAGGCCGACGACGAGGATCACCGGCAGGCCGAGCGCCGCGGCGAGGTCGGCACCGGTCAGCGTGTCGGACAACGGCACGAGAAAGCCTCCTGCGCCTTCGACCACCACCGCATCGGCTTGCGCGGCCAGCGCGCGGTAGGCCGCGACCAGCGGTTCGATCTCGATCGTTCGGCCGGCGCGCCGCGCGGCGAGGTGCGGCGACATCGCGTCGTGGAGACGCACCGGGTTGTCGAGCGCAGCGGCCACGCGTGCCGTGCCCGCGGCACGCAGCGCCAGCACATCCTCGTTCTCTCGCTCGCCGCCATCGGGCGCCGGCTCGGTGCCTGCCGCGACCGGCTTCATGCCGACACAGCGCGCGTGTCGCGCGCGCAGCGCCCGCAGCAGCGCGACGCTCGCGCGGGTCTTGCCGACCCCGGTGTCGGTGCCGGTCACGAACCAGCCGCGCGCGGCGGGTGTCTGCTGTGCCGTCATGCCAGCGCGACCTCGAGCGCGCGCAGCGCACCGCCGGCCAGTTGCTCCAGCGCCCCGTCGTCCAGCACATAGGGCGGCATGAAGTACAGCGTGTTGCCTATCGGTCGCAGCAGCAGGCCCTGCTCACGCGCCGCGAGGTGGTAGGCGCTGGAGAAACCCGCCACGCCGTCGTCGTCGATGTCCCAGGCCCACAGCATGCCGAGCTGGCGCACCGCGCGCACGCGCGGGTGGGCGTTCAGCGGCTCGCACAGCGCGGTCAGTCGCGCGGCGGTGCGGCGGTTGTGCGCCAGCACCGGCTCGCCTTCGATCGGCTGCTCGAACAGATCGAGCACGGTCAACGCCGCGCGGCAGGCCAGCGGATTGCCGGTGTAGGAGTGCGAATGCAGGAAGCCGCGCGACGCCAGGTCATCGTAGAAGGCCTCGTAGACCGCGTCGGTCGTCAACACCGCCGACAGCGGCAGCGTGCCGCCGGTCAGGCCCTTGGACAGGCAGATGAAGTCGGGCCGGATGCCGGCCTGCTGGTGCGCGAACAGCGTGCCGGTGCGGCCGAAGCCGACCGCGATCTCGTCGCAGATCAGGTGCACCTGGTAGCGGTCGCACAGCGCGCGCGCCAGCCGCAGGTACTCGGGGTCGTGCATGCCGAAGCCGGCAGCGCACTGCACCAGCGGCTCGACGATCAGCGCTGCGGTGCGCTCGTGGTGCCGATCCAGATAGGCCTCGAGCGTCGCCGCACAGTGCCGGGCGTGGGCCACGGCGTCCTCGCCCGGCGCGGCATGACGCGTGTCCGGTGACGGCAGCGCGGCACTCAGGCGCACCAGCGGCGCATAGGCTTCGCGGAACAGCGCGATGTCGGTGACCGACAGCGCACCCACGGTCTCACCGTGATAGCCGCCGGCCAGTCCGACGAACTCGCACTTCTGCGGCCGGCCGCGGTTGCGCCAGCTGTGCGCGCTCATCTTCAGTGCGATCTCGGTGGCCGAGGCGCCGTCGCTGGCATAGAAGGCGTGGCCCAGGCCGGTCAGCGCGGCGAGGCGCTCCGAGAGCTCGACCACCGGCTCGTGCGTCAGGCCGGCGAGCATCACGTGGTCGAGCGTCGCCAGCTGCTCGGCCAGTGCGTCCCGCAGCTGAGGGTGGCCGTGGCCGAACAGGTTGACCCACCAGGAACTGACAGCGTCGAGGTAGCGATGCCCGTCGGTGTCGAACAGCCACGGTCCCTGCGCGCGTGCGATCGCCAGCAGCGGCTCGCGCTCGTGGCGCTTCATCTGCGTGCAGGGGTGCCAGACCGCGCGCCGGCTGCGCTCGGCCAGGGTGTCGGGTCCGCGCGTCATCGCCGGCGATCCGCGAGCACCGGCCGGAAGGTACAGCGGTCCCCACTGCTCTGCCGCCCGACGCTGACGCTGGCGATCGCCGGCACCGTGGTCAGCAGCCGCTCGTGGATGAAGCGGCACAGGTTCTCCAGCGTCGGCAGCCCCAGGCCGGGCACCTCGTCGAGAAAGTGATGGTCGAGCTGCTCACGCACCGTGGCGATGGCGGAACGCAGCAGCGCCAGGTCCACCACCATGCCGGTGGCAGGATCGGCCTCGCCACGGACGGTGACCTCGGCCGTGTAGGTGTGGCCGTGGACACGCCGGCTGCCGTCGGCCTCGTTGCGCTCGACCTGGCGGCGAAGCGTGTGCGCCGACTCGAAATAGAAGGACTGGCTCAGTTCGAACATCTCAGAGGTCCATTGCGCTCTGCGCCACCCGCGACGCACGAGGCGGCAAGGTCCGAGCAGCCGCCGCGGACCGGCTCTGCCGGGCCGCCCCAGCGGCTCCCCCTCGAGGGGAAGCGGCATAGCCGCAACGGGAGTGATTCATATGTTCAGCGGATGCCGAGAAGTTTGTGGGTTTGCAAGCTGAGCTGCCAGCGTGGATGCGCCAGGCACCAGCGCACGGCCCAGTCGGTGTTGGCGGCCAGATCGGGACCGTCCATCGGCTGCACGCGGCGCTGCGCGAAATCGAGTGCGTCGAGTTCACCGAGATCGATGCCGTCCTGCGGCACCACCACCTTCAGCTCCTGGCCCGAGCGCTGCAGCAGCGGCGCACCAGCCTTCGGACTGACGCAGAGCCAGTCGATGCCGGGCGGCGCCGGCACGCTGCCGTTGGTCTCGACCGCGATCTCGAAGCGCTGTGCGTGCAGCGCGTCGATCAACGCGGCATCGACCTGCAGCAGGGGTTCACCACCAGTCAGCACGACGAAGCGGGGACCCGCATCGCCCACGGGCCAATGCGCCGCCACATGCGATGCGAGCGATTCGGCGATGGTGAACTTGCCGCCGCCGGTGCCGTCGGTACCGACGAACTCGGTATCGCAGAAGCGGCAGACCGCATCGGCCCGGTCCGCCTCGCGCCCGCTCCACAGGTTGCAGCCGGCGAAGCGGCAGAACACCGCCGGGCGGCCGGCATGGCTGCCTTCTCCCTGAAGGTATAGAAGACTTCCTTGACCGAGTAAGTCATCGGTTGCGCCTCAATGCCGGCCCCAGCCGGCCCAACCCAGCGCCGCGGCACAAGCCAACACCATGGCGCCGTAGGTCAGCATCGCGCCGTCGCGGCCCGTCAGCAGCAATCCGCCGACCAGGGCCGCCGTGGCAGCCGCGCTGGCCCAGCCGGCCAACCGCCGCAACGGCACGGATTTCAGTGCACGGAACCACACCAGCTTCGCCAGGCCCGCGGCCAAGCCCCCGAGGAGAAGGGCCGGCAGCACGAAGTTGAGCAGATGGGTCAGGGCGTCAAGCGCGGTCATGGGGTGTGCGGGCGGCATCAGAGCCGGGGCCGCTGGCCGTTGCAGAAGGCGCCGATGGCGCTCGAACTGCTGGTAAGTACGGCCGTTGAAGTCGACATCAATTTTATAATCAGGCCATGTCAGTGTTTGCCCTGGGCCTGAACCACACGACCGCGCCTGTGGATTTGCGCGGTCGTTTTGCGTTCACGCTCGAACAACTGGCTCCCACGCTGCAAGGATTTCGCGAACGCCTGACCACAGGGCAACGCCCCGGCACGCCCGAGGCCGCCATCCTCTCGACCTGCAACCGCACCGAGCTGTATTGCGCCGCCGAGCCGCAACTGGTGCGCCCGGCGCTCGAGTGGCTGGCCGGGGTGGGCGGCGTCGGCGCCGACACGCTGAGCCACCACGCTACATGCTGGAGGGGGGCGAGGCGGCCCGCCACGCCTTCCGCGTGGCCAGCGGACTGGACTCCATGGTGCTGGGCGAACCTCAGATCCTGGGTCAGATGAAGCAGGCGGTGCGCGAGGCCGACGCCGCCGGCACCCTGGGCAGCACCTTGCACCAGCTGTTCCAGCGCAGCTTCGCGGTGGCGAAGGAAGTGCGGACGGCCACCGAGATCGGCACCCACTCCATCAGCATGGCGGCGGCGGCCGTGCGCCTAGCCGCGCAGTTGTTCGAGGATCTGCGCGAGATCCGCGTGCTGTTCGTCGGCGCCGGCGAGATGATCGAGTTGGCCGCCACGCATTTCTCCGCGCGGGCACCGGCCCGCATGGCGGTGGCCAATCGCACGTTGGAACGCGGCGAGCGACTGGCCTCGCGCTTCGGTGCCGAATCGATCCGGCTGTCGGATCTGCCGCAGCGGCTTCACGAGTTCGACGCGGTGGTCTCCTGTACCGCCAGCTCACTGCCGCTGATCGGCCTGGGCGCGGTCGAGCGCGCGCTGAAAGTGCGACGCCACCGCCCGATCTTCATGGTCGACCTGGCCGTGCCGCGCGACATCGAGCCCGAGGTGGCGCGGCTCGACGACGTCTACCTGTACACCGTCGATGACCTGTCGGCCATCGTCCAGAGCGGCGGCGAGAAGCGTCTGGCTGCCGTGGCGCAGGCCGAGGCCATCATCGAGACCGGCGTGCAGAGCTTCGTGCACTGGCTGGGTCAGCGGGGCACGGTGCCGCTGATCCAGGCGCTGAACGCCCAGGCCGACAGCTGGCGCGAGAACGAACTGGTGCGCGCGCGCAAGCTGCTGGCCCGCGGCGAAAGCGTCGACGCCGTGCTCGACGCGCTGTCACGCGGGCTCACGCAGAAGATGCTGCACGGCACGCTGGCCGAGCTGCATGCCTCGGACCCGACCCAGCGTGCTCAGCTCGCCACCACAGTGTCGCGCCTGTTCCTGCGCGGGGCGATCCCGCCCGACGCGGTGCGGCCCAGCGGGCCCCGCGAAGACGATCATCTCGACGGGGTGTAGCCCGCCGGCCGTTGCCGGCTACCGGGAGCCGCAGCGGCTGCCGGTCTGGCGCTCCCCTGCCCACCGATGAAACCCGCCCTGCGCCTGCAACTCGACCGCTACGTCCGCCGTCTCGCCGAGCTCGATTCGCTGCTCGCCGATCCCGCGGTGATGCGGGACGCCGGCGGCTTCCGGGCTCTGAGCCGCGAACACGTCGAGGTGTCGGGCATCGTCGAGCGCCAGCGCCGCCACGCCCAGCGTGAGCGCGACCTGGCGGCCGCCGCGGAAATGGCCTCGGACCCGGAGCTGGCCGCCATGGCCGCGGAGGAAGCCGCGAGCGCGCAGGCCGAGCTCGATCGCCTGGCCACCGAGCTGCAGCGCCTGCTGTTGCCGCGAGACCCGGACGATGCGCGCTCGGTGTTCCTGGAGATCCGCGCCGGCACCGGCGGCGATGAATCGGCCCTGTTCGCCGGCGACCTGCTGCGGATGTACACCCGCTACGCCGAGCGCAAGGCTGGCGCGTCGAGCTGCTGTCGGCGAGCGACAGCGAGCTGGGCGGCTACAAGGAGGTCGTGGCGCGCATCGAGGGCGACGCGGTGTTCGGTCACCTGAAATACGAATCCGGCGGCCACCGCGTGCAGCGCGTGCCCGCTACCGAGACGCAGGGCCGCATCCACACCAGCGCCTGCACCGTCGCCGTGCTGGCCGAGCCCGACGAAGCGCAGGAGGTGACGCTGAATCCGGCCGACCTGCGCATCGACACCTACCGCGCCAGCGGGGCCGGCGGGCAGCACGTCAACAAGACCGACTCGGCCGTGCGCATCACCCACCTTCCGACCGGGCTGGTGGCCGAATGCCAGGACGACCGCTCGCAACACCGCAACAAGGCCAAGGCCATGGCGGTGCTCGCAGCCCGCCTGCGCGACAAGGACCGGCTGGAGCGGCAAGCCAGGGAAGCAGCCACACGCAAGAGCCTGATCGGCAGCGGCGACCGCAGTGACCGCATCCGCACCTACAACTTCCCGCAAGGGCGACTCACCGACCACCGCATCAACCTCACGCTCTACCAGCTCGGCGCAATCATGGACGGTGACCTCGACCCGGTCGTGAAGGCGCTGGTAGCGGCGCGCGAGGCCGAGTTGCTGGCCGAGCTGGAAATCGGCTGAGGATGAGCTGCCCAGTGCCGCCCCCCGACAGCGTCGCCGCCGCGCTGCTGGCGGCCCGCGAGCGCGGCATCGACCGGCTCGACGCGCAGTGCCTGCTCAGCGCGGTTCTCGCACGCCCCCGCAGCTGGCTGCTGGCGCACGCGGACGAGGCTCTCGATCCCCAGGCAGCCCGTCACTACGACGCCTTGCTGGCGCGCCGCGCTGCTGGCGAACCCTTGGCCTATGTGCTGGGCGAGAAGGAGTTCTTCGGCCTGAGCTGGAGGTGACGCCCGATGTCCTGATCCCCCGCGCCGATACCGAGACCCTGGTGGAATGGGCGCTCGAGCTGCTGCCCTGCAATGTCGAGACTGCCGTGGCCGACCTTGGCACGGGAAGCGGCGCGATCGCGCTGGCGCTGGCCGCGCGACGCCCCACGTGCCGTGTGACCGCCGTGGACGCCAGCTCGGACGCCCTCGCGGTCGCCGAGCGGAACGGCGGCAGACTTGGCTTGGCGGTCGAATGGCGGCTCAGCGACTGGTTCTCGGCCCTCGAAGGCCGCCGATTCGCGCTGATCGTCAGCAATCCGCCCTACATCGCCGATGGCGACTGCCACCTCGATGCCCTGACACATGAACCGCAGCGTGCGCTCACCTCCGGACCTGACGGCTTGGCAGCGATCCGTCACATCGTTGCGAGCGCCGCGAGCTTCCTGACAGCGGGCGGCTGGCTGCTGATCGAGCACGGCTATGACCAAGCCGAGGCGGTCCAGGCTTTGCTCGGCGTGGCGGGCTTCGAGCACATCGCCATCCGGCATGACCTGGGCGGCCAGCCACGCTGCTCGGGCGGTCGCTGCCGCGACTGAGCCTGGGAGGGCCCCGGCCCCGGTGCGCGGACCGTGCGAAAGATCGCACCGCCACGTGCGTGCCTGTTGCGATCCGACGACCCCGATCCCACAAACCGTCGCAGCGGCGTAGGATCGATTTTCGGAAGGCCCGGATGCAATGCCCGGCGCTTTCCCGGTCTGCCCGAGGAGCTCGCCATGCCTGTGTGCCGCACCTTGTTCCGCCCGACACTGCCCCTGGTCTTCGTGATGGCGGCGGGCGTCACGCCCGCCTGGAGCGGCGAACCCATCACGTCCTCCCCCCACGCCGGTGGCCTCGGACTGCGCGGCAGCGACAGTATCTGGCCCCGTTGGCAAGGCCGGCTCGGACTCATCAGCGGCAGCCCAGCGGCCTTGGCCGGCGGGCGCTACGACCCGGGGCTGGACACCATCACCGCCTACGGCGGGGAACGTCCGCAACAGAGTCTGAGCCTGTTCGGCGACTATTACTTTTTTCAGCGAGGCATCGCCGGCGCAGGCTACAGCGGTGGGCTGCGTGCCACCGGCGGGCTGATCTACGGACCGCGTAGCGCAGCATGGTCCTCGCTGCCGTCAGGCCTGACGGCATTGAGCGGCAGCTTCAGCGCGGTGCGACGCAACTTCAGCCTCGCGAACCCAGGGCTGGGCACGGAGGAGGGCAACAGTTCGGTGCCTTATGTGGGCGTGGGTTACACCGGGCTGCAGTCCTTGCGCGCCACCGGTGGCGGCTGGGGCTTCAGCGCCGACGTCGGTCTGGTGGCGCTGCAACCGCGCTCGGCCGTGCGCTTCGGCCAACAGGGCCTGAGCGACAGCCTGCGCGATCTGCAACTGAGTCCGTTGCTGCAACTCGGCGCCTCATACTCATTCTGACCCGGGTGGGGATTTGCCGCGGCGGCGGCCGACAGCGGCCCGCTTTGCCGTATAACCGCGGCTGTTTCCGAATTCTTGCCGCGAGCCATCATGACCCAGACCACCTCCTCCGACGTCCAGCAGCGCATCGACCAGTTGGTCAAGTCCCACCGCGTGGTGCTGTTCATGAAGGGCAGCGCGCAGTTTCCGATGTGCGGCTTCTCGGGCCGCGCCGTGCAGATCCTGAAGGCCTGCGGCGTCACCGACCTGGCCACGGTGAACGTGCTCGAGGACGACGGCATCCGCCAGGGCATCAAGACTACGCCAACTGGCCCACGATCCCGCAGTTGTATGTGAACGGCGAGTTCGTCGGTGGCTCGGACATCATGGCCGAGATGTACCAGTCCGGTGAACTGCAGCCGCTGTTGAGCACCCAGGCCTGAGGCCCCGCTCCGCACGGCCACCGTCCTGGCCGCCGTCGTCCTGCCTCGCAGGACGACCCTTCACCTGAAGGTACAGCACATGACCCGACGCCTCGTGGTCGGCATCACCGGAGCGACCGGCGCGGTCTACGGCACACGCTTGTTGGCACGCGCTCGCGCGCTGGGCGCCGAGACGCACCTCGTCGTGACGCCGGCCGGCGTGCTGAACGTGCATCACGAACTCGGCCTGGACCGGCAGGCGCTAGAAGCGCTGGCCGATCACGCGCATGCGCCCGGTGACATTGGCGCCTGCATCGCCAGCGGCAGCTTCGCGACCGCGGCCATGGTCATCGCGCCGTGTTCGATGAAGTCGCTGGCCGCCATTGCGCATGGCTTCGGCGACAACCTGCTGACGCGCGCTGCCGACGTGACGCTGAAGGAGCGACGCCGGCTTCTGCTGCTGGTGCGCGAAACACCGTTCAACCTGGCACATCTGCGCAACATGACCGCGGTGTCCGAGATGGGCGGCATCGTGTTCCCACCGTTGCCGGCCTTCTACCACCGGCCGGCGAGCATCGACGAGCTGGTCGACGACACGGTGGAACGAGTGCTCGGCCTGCTGGGGCTCGACGCCGCGACGCCCAGGGCGTGGTCGGGTCTCTGAGGTTCGGAGCCGCTCAGCCGGGCTTGTATTCCCACCGCTTGCGCGCGGCGAACACGGCGTTCGGATACTCGGGGCGGCCGCGACTGCCGTTGTAGCGGCCCAGCGCGAGGTACAGGTCACCGCGCTCGCGGTCGAGGTAATGCCGCAGGATCACGCAGCCGAAGCGCAAGTTGGTCTGCAGATGGAACAGACGGCCGACGTCGCCATCGCCGATGGTTCGCATCCAGAACGGCATCACCTGCATGTAACCGCGCGCGCCGGCCACCGACACCGCGTACTTGCGAAAGCCACTCTCGACTTCCACCAACCCCAGTACCAGCCCCGGATCGAGTCCGGCGCGGCGGCTTTCATACCAGAGGGTTTCGAGGAACTCGACGCGCGTGAGGTGTTCGGCCTTGCGCTTCTGCAAACGCTGGCTCATCGCACCAAGCCAACGCAGGTAGGCGAGCCGTTCCTCGGTGCTGGCGAAGCTCGGGCGCGGCGGTGCCCCGCGAGAGACCGCCGCGGACAGCGCGGTGCGCACCGCATCAGCCAGAGGCTCCTCGATCTGCGATCCGGCACGGGCCGGCGCGGGCGACAGGCCTGCGGCGAGGCCCAGGCCAGCGAACAGGACGAGCCGGCGGGTGCCCTGCATCAGTCGCGCAAGCGCGCACGCAACTGCGCGACCACCTCGCGACTGCCAGCTTGCCGGCCTCGGCCTCCTGCCGGCCCTGCAACTCGACCTGCCCCTCCTTCAGCCCGCGGTCCGAGATCACCACGCGCTGCGGAATGCCGATCAGTTCCCAATCGGCGAACATGGCACCGGGACGCTCACCGCGGTCGTCGAGCATCACGTCCATGCCGAGTGCCTGCAGTTCGTCGTGCAGAGTGTCGGCGGCCTGCCTGACCTCGGCCGAACGGTCGTAACCGATCGGGCAGATGACCACCTCGAAGGGCGCGATCGCGGTCGGCCACACGATGCCTCGCGCGTCGTGGCGCTGCTCGATCGCCGCGCCGAGGATGCGCGTGACGCCGATGCCGTAGCAGCCCATCTCCATCAGCCGCGGCTTACCGGTCTCATCGAGGTAGGTGGCGTTCATCGCGGCGCTGTACTTGGTGCCGAGGTAGAACACGTGGCCGACCTCGATACCACGCTGGATCGCCAGCACGCCCTTGCCGTCCGGCGAAGGGTCGCCCACGACGGCATTGCGGATGTCGGCCACGAGGTCGGGCTCGGGCAGGTCGCGGCCCCAGTTGACGCCGGTGTAGTGGAAGTCGGCGTCGTTGGCGCCGCAGACGAAGTCGCCCATGTGCGCCACCGTCCGGTCGGCGATCACACGCACCGGCTGCTTCAGGCCGATCGGTCCCAGGTAGCCCGGCTTGCAGCCGAAGTGCGCATCGATCTCACCGACGGTCGCGAAGCGAAAGCCCGCCTTCAGGCCTGGCAGCTTGCCGGCCTTGACCTCATTGAGCTCATGATCGCCCCGCACCAGCAGCAGCCAGACGGTGGTCTTGACGATGTCGCCGCCGTCATTGCGATCGTCAGTCGCCAGCACCAGCGATTTCACTGTCTGCGTCAGCGGCAGATTCAGCAGGGCCGCCACATCGGCGCAGGTCGCCTTGCCGGGCGTCGGCGTCTTGGTCAGCGGCTGAATCGGCACCGGCCGTTGCGCGGCGAGCGGCAGACACTCGGCCAGCTCGATGTTGGCCGCGTAATCGCTGGTCGGGCAGTAGACGATCGCATCCTCACCCGTCTCGGCGATGACCTGGAACTCGTGCGAGCGGTCGCCACCGATCGCGCCGGTGTCGGCCGCCACCGCACGGTAGCTGAGGCCGAAACGGTCGAAGATGCGTCCGTAGGCAGCGTACATCGCGTCGTAGCTCCTGCCGGCAGCCGCTTCATCACGGTCGAAGGAGTAGGCATCCTTCATGGTGAACTCGCGCCCGCGCATCACGCCGAAGCGCGGCCGTCGCTCGTCACGGAACTTGGTCTGGATGTGATAGAAATTCTTCGGCAGCTGACGGTAGCTGCGCAGTTCCTGCCGCGCGATGTCGGTGACGACCTCCTCGCTGGTCGGCTGGATGATGAAGTCGCGGTCGTGGCGGTCCTTCACGCGCATCAGCTCGGGCCCCATCTTCTCGAAGCGACCGGTCTCCTGCCACAGCTCGGCCGGCTGCACCACGGGCATCAGCAGTTCGACGGCGCCCGCCCGGTTCATTTCCTCGCGGATGATCGCCTCGACCTTGCGGATCACGCGCAGCCCCATCGGCATGTAGCTGTAGATGCCGGCTCCGAGCCGCTTGATCATGCCGGCGCGCATCATCAGCTTGTGGCTCGTGATCTCGGCATCGGCCGGTGCTTCTTTCAAGGTGGAGACGAAGAACTGGGAGGCTTTCATGGCGTCGGCCGGGGCATGCGAGAGGGAGGCTGCGTGATGAACTGAGGGAGCGATGCCGCCGGGCCGACCCCGCAACCTGGGGCGGAGCGGGCTTGCATCGCGGAAGCCCGGTGCAATAATGAATTCAAGACTGAATTCGAGGTTTCATTATGCTCGACCGTGAAGGCTTCAGGCCCAACGTCGGCATCGTTCTGCTCAACTAGCGGAACCAGGTGTTCTGGGGCAAACGCATACGCACCCACTCCTGGCAGTTTCCGCAAGGCGGCATCAAGTACGGTGAGACGCCCGAGCAGGCGATGTACCGTGAGCTGCACGAAGAAGTGGGCTTGCAGCCCGAGCATGTGCGCATCCTGGCGCGCACGCGCGATTGGCTGCGCTATGAGGTGCCCGACCACTACATCCGCCGCGAGGCCCGCGGTCACTACCGCGGCCAGAAGCAGATCTGGTTCCTGTTGCAACTCACCGGCCGCGACAACGACATGAACCTGCGCGCCTGCGACCATCCGGAATTCGACGCGTGGCGCTGGAACGAGTACTGGGTACCGCTCGAGGTGGTGATCGACTTCAAGCGCGATGTCTACCAGATGGCGCTAACCGAACTGGCGCGCTTCCTGCCACGCGCCAACCACCACAACCGCTACCTGCGCTCGGGCATGCGGGCGCACCGGCGTGAGGACGAAGAGCGCTCCAACGGCGAGGCGCCCATGGAAGCCGCCGACGGTGAGACGACGCCCGAAGGTCCGCGCTGAGGCTCTGCGTCGGCGTCAGCGGTGCCGGCGGTTGAGCAGGCTCAGCCCCACAGCCACCGCCACGAGCGCCACCAGCAACTCGACGCCCACCGGCTCCTCCAGCAGGCCGGCGGCGAAGGCCGCGCCGAACACCGGCGTGAGGAACACGAAAGCCTGCACCTTGGTCGCCGGATAACGCGTGAGCAACCCGAACCACAGCAGATAACTGGCGAAGGTGACGATCACCGCCTGATAGAACAGCGAGCCGATGGCCAGCGCGCTCCAGGCGGCCGGCCAGGGCGCGCCGCTCACCCAGGCAGCCGCCGGCGACAGCAGCGCCGAAACAAGCAGTTGGTAGGCCAGCGTCTTCTCGGGCGCAGCATGGCGCAGCGAACTGAAGCGGATGATCACAGTGGTCAACCCCCACAACGCCGCCGCAACGAGGATCAGCGCATCGCCCAGCCACGGCCAACCGTCCGCTCGAGGCGCAGGCTCGGCAAACGCGAAAGCGACCCCACCGAAGGCGATGGCCAGGCCGAGCGCCTGCAGGGGCCGCAGCCGCTCGGCCGGCACCAGCCACGCGAGCACCAGGGCAACGACGAACGGCGAGGTGTTGATGAACACGACTGACCGGGCGGCCGTCGTGTACTGCAAGCCGACGAAGATGCACCCGAATTCGATGGCGAACAGCAGGCCGGCGAGCAGGCCGGGCCACAGCGTGCCGTCACGCCAGTGCCAGGGAATGCGGCGCCAGCGCATCCAGGCCAGGACCAGCACCAGGGCGACCACGCTGCGAACGGACAACTGGATCAGCGACCCGACCTCGGGCAGCGCGGCCTTGATGGCGACTTGGTTCAATCCCCAAAGCGCGCAGCAGCAGACCAGCGCCAGAGCCGCCGGCGCATCGATGCGCGCGGCGCGGGGTTCGCGCTCCGTCGTCACGCGGGGTGCTCCGCACCGCGTCGGGAGCACCGGATGCGGGGGATTCGGGGACAGCCAGAGCGCAGACGCAAGAGTTCTCGTCAGGCCAGCACGAGATTCGTGCGGTGGATCATCTCGGGCTCGTTGCTGTAGCCCAGCAGACTCTCGATCTGTGACGACGGCTTGCGCGCGATCAGCCGCGCCTCGCTGCTCGCGTAGTTGGCCAGGCCCCGCGCGATTTCGATACCGACCTGGCTCCGAACCGCGATCACGTCGCCTCGCACGAACTCGCCCTGCACCTCGACCACGCCGATCGGCAGCAGACTCTTGCCTTCGTCGCGCAGCTTGGCGACGGCGCCGTCGTCGATGACGACCGTGCCGCGCATCTGCAGGTGGTCGGCCATCCACTGCTTGCGCGCCGCGAGCTTGGCAGTGCGAGCGACCAGCAGCGTGCCGATCGCCTCACCGTCAGCGAGTCGCAGCAGCACGTCGGGTTCACGACCCCAGGCGATAACGGTCGAGGCCCCGCTGCTGGCGGCACGCTTGGCGGCCAGCACCTTGGTGATCATGCCGCCACGCCCGAGGCTGGAGCCCGCACCACCTGCCATCCGCTCGAGTTCCGGCGTTCCGGCGACAGCCTCACCGATGAACCGGGCCTGCGGGTCCTTGCGCGGATCGGCGGAGTACAGGCCAGGCTGATCGGTCAGGATCACCAGCGCATCAGCGTCGACGAGGTTGGCGACCAGTGCGCCCAGCGTGTCGTTGTCGCCGAACTTGATCTCGTCGTTGACGACCGTGTCGTTCTCGTTGATGACCGGGATCACCTTCAGTGACAACAGGGTGAGCAGGGTCGAGCGTGCGTTCAGGTAGCGCTCGCGGTCCGCGAGGTCGGCGTGCGTCAACAGCACCTGCGCGCTGCCGATGCCATGCTCCGAAAGCTTGCTCTCGTACATCTGCGCCAGCCCCATCTGTCCGACGGCGGCAGCGGCCTGCAACTCATGAATCTCCTTCGGTCGCGCGTTCCAGCCCAAGCGCTTCATGCCTTCGGCGATCGCGCCGCTGGACACCATCAGCACCTCGCGCCCCTGACCCGCCAGCGACGCGAGCTGGCGGCACCAGTTGCCGATCGCGGCGGCATCGACACCGCGCCCCTCGTTGGTCACGAGGCTGGATCCGACCTTGACGACGATGCGCCTCGCTCCACGCAGCACTTCGGACATGCGGCCTCTACTCTCTCGGTCCGAAACAGGCGCGCTTCAACGGAAGCGCGGGTCATCCGCCTGCGGTGCAAAGCGGGGCTCGTCATCGCTCTCGTCGGCCTCGGGCTCGGCGAAGCGCACGTCGGGATCGACATAGTGGGTCTGATAGCTGGCCACGTGCTGGTAGATCGCCTGCACCAGCGTCTCGCAGCCCTCGCGCGTCAGCGCCGAGATCTCGAAGACCGGCCCCTTCCACTTGAAGCGCTTGACGAAATCCTTCACGCGCGCGGCACGCTCCTCGGCCGGCACGACGTCGAGCTTGTTGAGTACCAGCCAGCGCGGCTTGTCGTACAGCGCCGGGTCGTACTTCTTCAACTCGGCGACGATCGCCTTCGCCTGTGCGACCGGATCGGTGTCGTCGAACGGCGCCATGTCGATCATGTGAAGCAGCAGCCGGGTGCGCTGCAGGTGACGCAGGAAGCGGTGGCCCAGCCCGGCGCCCTCGGCCGCTCCCTCGATCAACCCGGGCACGTCGGCAACGACGAAGCTCTGCTCCGGTCCGACGCGCACCACGCCAAGGTTGGGATGCAGCGTCGTGAAGGGATAGTCGGCAATCTTCGGCCGGGCGTTCGAGATCGCGCTGATCAGCGTGGACTTGCCGGCGTTCGGCATGCCCAGCAGGCCCACGTCGGCGAGCACGCGCAGTTCCAGCTTGAGCTTCTTCTGCTCGCCGGGCCAGCCCGGTGTCTTCTGGCGGGGCGCGCGGTTGGTGCTGGTCTTGTAGTGAAGGTTGCCGAAGCCGCCGTCGCCGCCCTTGGCGATCAGGATGCGCTCGCCCGGCTCAAGCAATTCGGCGACCGGCGCGCCGGTCTCGGCATCGCTGATGATGGTGCCCACCGGCATGCGCATCACGATATCTTCTGCGGCCGCGCCGAACTGATCGGAACCGCGGCCGTGCTCACCATGGCGGGCCTCGTGTCGCCGAGCGAAACGGAAATCTATCAGGGTGTTGAGGTTCCGGTCGGCCACTGCGTAGACGCTACCGCCACGCCCGCCATCGCCACCGTTCGGACCGCCGAATGGGATGAACTTCTCGCGCCGAAAGCTCACGCAGCCGTTGCCGCCGTTGCCGGCGATCACGTCGATGTAAGCCTCGTCAACGAATTTCATGGGGAATGCCTGTTGCTCGAACGAGCCAGTGAGATGTTATCTGGAGCTCTGCAACGAAAAAGCCCCGGCGGGCCGGGGCTTCGTCGCGGCGCCAAGCGCGCTGTCAAACGGGATCGATCGCCACCGTGCGGCGATTGCGCTCGCCCTTGACGGCGAAGCTCACCTTGCCGTCGACAAGCGCGAACAAGGTGTGATCCTTGCCGATGCCCACGTTGCTGCCCGCGTGGAACTGCGTGCCACGCTGACGGACGATGATCGAGCCGGCCTGCACGGCCTGGCCGCCGAAAGCCTTGACGCCGAGCATCTTCGGTTGCGAATCGCGGCCGTTCCGGGTGGAACCGCCACCTTTTTTCTGTGCCATTTCCTAACTCCTTCTCGGTTGCCGTGTCAGCCGTTCACCGTGCTGATTTCCAGCTCGGTGAAGTTCTGGCGGTGACCCTGCCGCTTCTGATAATGCTTGCGGCGACGCATCTTGAAAATGCGCACCTTGTCGTGCCTGCCGTGGGCCACGACCGTGGCCTTGACAGTCGCGCCGGCAACCAAGGGAGTGCCAACTTTGAGGTCCGCGCCGCTTCCGACGGCGAGCACCTGGTCGATCACGATCTCTTGGCCAACGTCCGCAGCAATCTGTTCTACTTTGATTTTTTCGCCGGCAGCAACCTTGTACTGCTTGCCACCGGTTTTTATGAGCGCGTACATATCAGCCCTTTCACTCGAATGACCCGCCTCGGTGCCTGCCGGCCCCCAGACGGTCCCTGCGAAATGCGCAGAGCCTGAGATTGTAGCATCGCTCGGGAGGTCGGCATGCACCGGGTACGCTGGGCGCCCTGAGCCGCAGGTCGCGCGCGATCCCCCTCCCTATAATCGAAACGCTCGAAATTCCTCGAGTTCCTCCTCCTTCAGCGTGACTGCCGTCTCGAACGTCTCCGGGTCGACACTTTCCTTCGCAGACCTGGTCGCCGCCGACATGGGCGAGGTCGATGCGTTGATCCGGCGCCGACTGGCTTCGGATGTCGCGCTGATCAACCAGATATCGCACTACATCATCAGCGCCGGTGGCAAGCGGTTACGTCCAATGCTGGTGCTGTTGTTCGCGCAGGCACTCGGCTTCCGGGGTCCGGAGCGCTTCGAACTGGCGGCGACGGTCGAGTTCATCCACACCGCGACCTTGCTGCACGACGACGTCGTCGACGAGTCCGCGCTGCGGCGCGGACGTGACACGGCCAATGCGCGTTTCGGCAATGCAGCGAGCGTGCTGGTTGGCGACTTCCTTTATTCGCGCGCCTTCCAGATGATGGTCTCCGTGAACCGCATGAGGGTTCTGGAAGTGCTGGCCGACGCCACGAATGTGATCGCCGAGGGCGAAGTCCTGCAGTTGATGAACATGCACGACCCCGACCTGTCCATCGACGACTATCTCCGGGTGATCCGGTTCAAGACGGCCAAGCTGTTCGAGGCCAGCGCTCGGCTCGGCGCCATGCTGGCCGACGCCTCCCCCGGCGTCGAAACCGCGTGCGCCGATTACGGGAGGGCGCTGGGCACCGCATTCCAGTTGGTCGACGACCTGCTGGACTATGAAGGCGCCACGTCGGCACTGGGAAAGAACATCGGCGACGACCTGCGGGAAGGCAAGCCGACGCTGCCCTTGCTGGTGGCCATGACGCGAGGGACGCCGGCGCAAAGGGACGTCGTGCGTGCGGCCATCGAGCAAGGCGAGGTGCAGCGCCTGCCGGAGATCATCGAGATCGTCCGATCCACCGGCGCCTTGGAGGCCACCAGGGAAGTGGCGCGCGCCGAGGTCGCCCGAGCCTGCGAAGCCTTGTCGGTCCTGCCAGACTCGCAGTACCGCGAAGCTCTGCTACACTTATGTGCTCAGTCGACAGAGCGTTCCTCGTGAACCGTTGACCTGAGCAGTCAGCATCGATCTGACCCAATCGGGGTGTAGCTTAGCCTGGTAGAGCGCTACGTTCGGGACGTAGAGGCCGGAGGTTCGAATCCTCTCACCCCGACCATCTTCTGACAGGTTTTGCCAACACAGTCGTGGCGTCTGCACGGCATCGCGTGGTGGATGCTCACATCCGCGGACCTCGGTCGTTTACAGGGCCGCATGAATCGGCGATCATGATTCGGTTGCAGCCCTGACTTCGCCGATTGCCCTGTGGATACCCTCGCCGATGCCCCGCAGAGTTCGCTGTCCGGCGTCGCGCGCGTGCTCGTGCACGCGGGCAAGCTCAACGTCAAGACCGCCGAAGATCTGGTCCGCAGCGCCAAGGAGCAGAAGCGCAGCTTCATCTCGGCGGTCCTGAGCGCTGGCGCCGTCAACCCTTCGGATCTTGCCCATACGCTGTCCAGCGTGCTGGCGATGCCCTTGCTCGATCTGGCGGCGGTCGATCCGCAGCGCCTGCCTCGCAACGTCATCGATGCCAAGCTGGCCACCCAATATCAGGTATTGGTGCTGGGCAAGCGCGGCAACCGCCTCTTCATCGCCGGGGCCGACCCCACCGACCAGGAGGCCGCTGAACGCATCAAGTTCGCAACGCAGCTGACGCCCGAGTGGGTGATCGTCGAGCACGACAAGCTGTCCCGGCTCGTCGATGCAGCTACGACAACGGCCAGCGAGTCTCTCGAGTCGCTGGTCGCCGGTGATTTCGAGTTCGACGTCACCGAGGAAGACACCAGCGCATCCGACGCCGCCGAGGTCACCACCGACGTCGAGGACGCACCGGTCGTTCGCTTCCTTCAGAAGATGCTGATCGATGCGATCAACGCACGAGCCTCCGATCTGCACTTCGAGCCGTTCGAATACAACTACCGGGTCCGCTTCCGCGTCGATGGCGAACTGCGCGAGATCACGCAACCGCCGATTGCCATCAAGGACAAGCTCGCCTCCCGCATCAAGGTGATTTCCCGGCTCGACATTGCCGAGAAGCGCGTGCCGCAGGACGGCCGCATGAAGCTCAAGTTCGGCAGCAAGGCGATTGATTTCCGGGTCAGCACCCTGCCCACGCTGTTCGGCGAGAAGATCGTGATCCGTATCCTCGACCCGTCGAGTGCCAAGCTCGGCATCGAGGCGCTCGGCTACGAGAAGGTCGAGAAAGACCGCTTGCTGGAAGCCATCAAGCGCCCCTATGGCATGGTGCTGGTCACCGGTCCCACAGGCTCCGGCAAGACGGTGTCTCTGTACACCTGCCTGAACATCCTGAACCAACCCGGCGTCAATATCTCCACGGTGGAGGACCCGGCCGAAATCAACCTCCCGGGCGTCAACCAGGTCAACGTCAACGACAAGGCAGGACTGAACTTCTCGGTCGCCTTGAAGGCCTTCCTGCGGCAGGATCCGGACGTCATCATGGTCGGCGAAATTCGCGATCTCGACACGGCGGACATCGCCATCAAGGCGGCGCAGACCGGGCACATGGTGATGAGCACGCTGCATACCAACGACGCGCCGACGACGCTGACCCGCCTGATGAACATGGGCGTCGCGCCGTTCAACATCGCCTCCAGCGTGATCCTGATCACGGCGCAGCGGCTGGCGCGCAAACTCTGCGAGAACTGCAAGGCGCCGGCCGATTACCCTCGCGAGGCGTTGCTTCGCGCCGGCTTCGCTGAATCGGACCTGGATGGCAGTTGGAAGCCCTATCGTGCCGTCGGCTGCTCCAGTTGCAGCAATGGCTACCGGGGGCGTGTCGGCATCTACCAGGTCATGCCGATCAGCGAAGAGATCCAGCGCATCATCCTGACGCAGGGCAATGCGGTCGACATCGCAAAGCAGGCACAGCAAGAGGGCGTGCGCGATTTGCGTCAGTCGGGTCTGGTCAAGGTGCGAGCGGGTGTGACCACCCTGGAAGAAGTCATCTCGGTCACCAACGAGTAAGCCCATTAGGCGGCGGGGAGAGTCGGAGACACCATGGCCACAGCAGCAACGGCTTCGGCGCGAGACATCAAGGAATTCGTCTTCGAGTGGGAAGGCAAGGACAAGAACGGCAAGGTCGTGCGCGGCGAGATGCGAGCCGGCGGCGAGTCGGTCGTCAGCGCGTCCCTGCGCCGCCAGGGCATCCTCGTCAACAAGGTGAAGAAGCGCCGCATGAGCGGCGGCAAGTCCATCAAGCCGAAGGATATTGCGATCTTCACGCGCCAGATCGCGACGATGATGCGCGCCGGCGTTCCCTTGCTGCAGTCCTTCGACATCGTCGCGCGGGGCAGCACCAACCCTCGCGTGACCAAGCTGCTGACCGACATCCGCTCCGACATCGAGACCGGCACCAGCCTGTCGTCGGCCTTCCGCAAGCACCCGCTGTACTTCGACGCGCTCTACTGCAACCTCGTCGAGGCCGGTGAAGCCGCAGGTATCCTGGAAACACTGCTCGAGCGGCTGGCGACCTACCAGGAGAAGACGCTCGAGATCAAGCGCAAGATCAAGTCGGCGCTGATCTACCGGTGGCCGTGCTGGTGGTGGCTTCGTGGTCGTCGCGGTCATCATGATCTTCGTGATCCCGGCCTTCAAGGAAGTCTTCACGTCCTTCGGAGCCGACCTCCCGGCCCCGACGCTGTTCGTGATGTCCATGTCCGAGATCTTCGTCAGCTACTGGTGGCTGATCTTCGGCGTCATCATCGGCGGCACCTACTTCTTCTTCGAGTCGTGGAAGCGATCCGAGAAGATGCAGAAGACCATGGACAGGCTGCTGTTGAAGCTGCCGGTGTTCGGTGATCTGATCTTCAAGTCGGCCGTCGCTCGCTGGACGCGCACGCTCGCCACGATGTTCGCGGCCGGCGTACCGCTGGTCGAGGCGCTCGACTCGGTCGGTGGCGCCTCTGGCAATGCCGTGTTCGCCGAAGCGACGGAGCAGATCCAGAAGGACGTCTCCACCGGCACGGCACTGACCACCTCGATGCAGGCGACCGGCATCTTCCCCGTGATGGTGCTGCAGATGGCTGCCATCGGTGAGGAATCGGGCGCCCTCGATCACATGCTGTCCAAGGCTGCCGAGTTCTACGAGGCCGAGGTCGATGAGGCCGTCAAGGGCCTGTCGAGCCTGCTCGAGCCGATCATCATCGTCGTGCTGGGCACCATCATCGGCGGCATCGTGGTCTCGATGTACCTGCCGATCTTCAAGCTCGGCCAGGTGGTCTGAGCACGCCCGGAGGCATGTCGTCCGACCTGCAGGGCGTGCTGCTGTCGCCCTGGGCTCTGGGGCTGCTCGGGCTGTGCATCGGCAGCTTTCTCAACGTCGTCATCCACCGCCTGCCACAGATGATGGAGCGGGCCTGGCGACTCGAAAGCGCCGAGCTGCTCGGGGTCACGGCCCCAGAATCTCCCGCGCTCACGCTGGCGAAACCCGCCTCGCGCTGCCCGCAATGCGGTCATCGCATCCGCTGGTTCGAGAATGTCCCGGTGCTGAGCTGGCTGCTGTTGCGCGGACGCTGCTCAGCCTGCAAGACGCCGATCTCTCCGCGCTATCCTCTCTTCGAGATCGCGACAGGGCTGTTGTTCGCCTCGCTGGCCTGGCGTTTCGGCGCGCAACCGACGGTGCTGGCCTGGTGCGCCTTCGTCGCCGTCCTGCTGGCACTGTCCGGCATCGACTGGGACACGACGCTCCTGCCCGACAGCCTCACCTTGCCACTGCTCTGGGCCGGCTGGTGGCTGCCGCGCTCGGCTGGACGCTGCCGCTCTCGACGTCCGTCTGGGGCGCGGTGTTCGGTTATTTGTCGCTGTGGTCGGTGTACTGGCTGTTCAAGCTCACGACTGGCAAGGAAGGCATGGGCGCGGGCGACTTCAAGCTGCTGGCCGCCCTCGGTGCCTGGCTCGGATGGCAGATGCTGCTTCCCATCGTGCTCGGAGCTTCGTTGATCGGTGCCATCGTCGGCATCGCCATGAAGCTGGCTGGCGCTCTGCACGAAGGTCGCTACGTGCCCTTCGGCCCCTTCCTGGCCGGTGCCGGACTGGTCGTCCTGTACGCAGGCGCCGAGCGCGTGATGGGCTGGCTCGGCTGGGCCTGAGGCTCGATGGGCAGCGAACGCATCAGCTTGCGCATCGGTCTCACCGGCGGCATCGGCAGTGGCAAGAGTACGGTGGCCGCGCTGCTCGAAGGGCGCGGCGCGCTACTGGTGGATACCGATGCCATCGCACGCAGGCTTTCCGCGCCGGGTGGCGCCGCGCTTCCGGCGCTGCGCGCGCAGTTCGGGCCGGACTGCATCGACCGCGCTGACGGAGGTCTCGACCGGGTCTGGATGAGGGCCCAGGCCTTCGCCGACCCCGCCGTGCGTCTGCAGCTCGAGGCCATCCTGCACCCCCTGATCCGCGACGAGACGGAACAGTTCGCACGCGCCGGCGTCGACGCAGCCTGCGTCGTGTTCGACGTACCCTTGCTGGTCGAGTCGGATCGCTGGCGTGATCGCGTCGATCGCGTGCTGGTGGTCGATTGCCCCGAGGAAGTCCAGGTCGCGCGCGTGGCGCGACGGTCCGGCTGGACTCCCGACGAAGTGCGGCGCGTGATGGCTCAGCAGGCCCCGCGGCCCCTCCGCCGAGCTGCGGCCGACGCCGTGATCGACAACCGGGGGGACTCGCTCGATGCGCTACGGACGGTCATCGATGTCCTCTGGAAGCACTGGATGGCTGTAGACCGCTGAGGCTGGGCATTCGCTCGGGGCGAACCCTGTGGAACAATCGGACGCGTTGCAGCGCGCAGGTGGCCCGCCTTGATCCTCTACGAGTACCCTTTGAACGAGAGCATCCGCACGATGCTGCGCCTCGAACACCTGTTCGAGCGGCTCACGGTGCTGGCGGACCGCGAGCCGGCGATCGATCATCACTTCGCCATCGCGACGATCTTCGAGATCATGGATGTTGCATCCCGGGCCGACCTGAAGAGCGACCTGCTCAAAGACCTGGAGCGCCACAAGACGCAACTGGCCCAGTACCGCGGCAATCCCTCGATCTCCGAGGCCGCGCTCGACCAGGTCATCCTGCGCATCGATGAGGCCTTCGCGTCGCTGAACCACCTGCCGGGCAAGGCCGGCCATGCGCTGACCACGAACGAGTGGTTGATGGGCATCCGCAGCCGCATCAGCATCCCCGGAGGCACCTGCGAGTTCGATCTGCCGGGCTACTACGCGTGGCAGCACGAGAGCGTGGCTCACCGCAAGGCCGACCTGCAGCGCTGGATGGCAACGCTGCTGCCGCTCGCCGACGCCTGAAGGTTCTGATGGCCCTGCTGCGCGAGTCGGGCAGCCCGCACATGGTGTTCGCCGCCGCCGGCCAGTACCAGCAGAGCTTGCCGTCGGGGCGCAGCTTCAGCCTGATGCGGGTGCGTCTTGAAGAGTCGGCCGGGCTGGTGCCGGAGATCAGCGGCCACCGCCTGATGGCGTCGATCCGCCTCATGCGGCAAGATGGTGAAGGCCGGTTGCGGCCCAGCGGCGACGATGTGAGCTTCGAGCTCACGCTGTGCTGACGAGCGCTCTCCTGCGTCGATGACCGGCAGCGACATCCCGCCACGCACCGTGCGCTGCCCGGGCTGCGGGCAGTTCAGCATCTATGCGTCGACCAATCCCTACCGCCCCTTCTGCAGCGAGCGCTGCAAGAACGGTGATCTGGGCGCCTGGGCCAACGAACGCTATCGCGTCGAGGCCTCACCGCCGGTGGAAGGCGACGACGCCGAGCACTGAAGCATCGGGCTGCGCGCTAGTCCGCGTGGGTGCTGCCCGAAAACGCCTGCTCCTCGGCCAGCCAATTCAGCACCGGCACCGTTCCCGGCAGGATCGGGCGTACCTCGACCGGCAGCATCTGCCAACGCGCCGCCTGCCGTTCGCGCATCTCCAGTTCGCCGCTCCACGCGTGCACCTTGCAGAAATGCAACCGGACGCGAGCGTGCGGATAGTCGATCAGCTCCGTTTTCCAGAGTTGCGCGTCGGCAATGCAGATGCCCAATTCTTCCTGCAGTTCGCGGCGCAGTGCCTGCTCGACCGTTTCACCGGCCTCCAGCTTGCCGCCCGGAAATTCCCAGTAGCCGGCATACACCTTGCCGTCCGGCCGCGAGGTCATCAGGAAGCGCCCCTGCGCGTCGAACAGCACCCCGACCGCCACATCGACCGGCATGCGCTCGCTCACCCCGGCACCTCGTCGCGCTGACGGCCGCGCCCCGCGTAGTCACGCGCGAACTGCCAGGCCACCCGGCCCGAGCGCGAACCCCGCTCCAGCGCCCAGACCAGCGCCTCGGGTCGCGCCGCGGCGATGTGGTCCGCGTTGGCGCCGAAGGCGCTCAGCCACTGCGCGACGATCGCCAGGTACTCGTCCTGACTGAACGGATAGAAGCTGATCCACAACCCGAAGCGTTCGGACAGCGAGATCTTCTCCTCCACCACCTCGCCGGGATGCACCTCGCCATCCTCGGTGTGCTGGTAGCTGAGGTTCTCCTTCATGTATTCGGGCAGCAGGTGGCGGCGGTTGGACGTCGCCACGATCAGCACGTTGTCGCTCGACTGCGCCACCGAGCCGTCGAGGATGGACTTCAGCGCCTTGTAGCCCGGCTCGCCCTCGTCGAAGCTGAGGTCGTCGCAGAACACCAGGAAGCGCTCGTCGCGTTCGGCCACCAAGTCGACGATGTCGGGCAGATCCACCAGATCGGCCTTGTCGATCTCGATCAAGCGCAGTCCGCGCGGCGCGAACTCGTTCAGGCAGGCCTTCACCAGCGAGGACTTGCCGGTCCCACGCGCGCCGGTCAGCAGCACGTTGTTGGCCGGCCGGCCGCTGACGAATTGCTCGCTGTTGCGCACCAGGCGCTCCTTCTGGGGCTCGACCTCCTTCAGGTCGGCCAGCCGGATCGATGCCACGTGCCGGACCGGCTCCAGCCAGCCGCCTCCCAGCAGCGAGGCACCCCGCCGGCGGTAGCGGAAGGCGATCGATGCCGACCAGTCCGGCGCCGTCACCGGCCGGGCGCCCGGCCCCGGCAGCAGGGCATCGAGCCGCGCGAGCACGCGCTCGGCCTGCTGCATCAAGGAAAGAAACTCGGGATTCATGGCCGCCGAGTGTAGGGGCGGGCGCCGAAGCCCCTCGCCGGGGCGGGGCCGGATCAGGTGGCGAGTTGCCGCAGTGCCGCGTCGAGGTGTTCGCTCGGCAGGCGCTTGAAGCCCGAACGCGCATAGCGCTGCAAGCGGCCCAGCACGAAGCTGACGAGGACCGAAGCCTGCGCCTGGGCATCGACGGTCGGCGTCTGCGACCCGCCGGCCTCGGCCAACGCTCGCAGGCTCTGTCGCAGCTGCGACTCGAAGCGATCGAAGAACTGGTTCATGCGCGCCGTCAGGCGCTCGTTCTCGAACACCAGGCATCGCCCGCCATCACGCGTGACATGCCGGGGTTCTTCTCGCCGAACTGCAGCAGCACGGTGGTCATCTTGTGCACCTGATCGCGCGGATCGGTGTCGCGCTCGACGATCTGGTTGACCAGCGTGAACACGCTGCTCTCGATGAAATCGATCAGCCCCTCGAACATCTGCGCCTTGCTGGCGAAGTGCCGGTACAGCGCCGCTTCGCTGACGTCGAGCTTGGCCGCCAGGGCCGCCGTCGTGATGCGCTCCGCACCGGGCTGTTCCAGCATGGACGCCAGCGTCTGGAGGATCTGGATGCGGCGCTCGCCCGGCTTGGGCCGCTTGCGCACGGGTGCTGCGGCGGCGACCCCCTCGGCGGGCGTGTCGTCGGCGGCATCCAGCGGCTCAGGGATCGGCGTGTCGGACATGCGCGCGGGCGGGGAGGAAGTGGGTGGCTAGCGTCGAAAGCGAGCGAATTCTTGCATACACATAAGCGGGCTTTCGACGCAAGCGCGCACCTACTTCGGGTCCATGAGCATTGCGCCACACATATCGCTGCATCCAGACGGTGCGCAGTCCGACGGCGCGCGCCGCGCGCTGGTGGGCCAGCGTGTCCTCGACCAGCACGCACTGCGCCGGCCGCAATTTCAGCCTCGCCAGCACCACCCGGAACATGCGTGCATCGGGCTTGGGGCGCAGATGACCGAACAGGCGCATGCCTTCGATGCTGACGATGCCCTCGAAGCAATCCGCCAGGTCGAGCGCCGTCAGCACGCGCTTGGCGTAGCTGGCCGGCGCATTGGTCAGCACGAACTTGCGCCCCGGCAACGCTCGCAACGCAGCGCGGTCACGCGGGCTCCCGCGCAGCCGTTGCTCGAGGTCCGGCAGGCGGTGGGTGTGCTCGAGGAAGTGCGCGGCGCGAATGCCGTGATGCCGCTCCAGCCCCAACAACGTGGCGCCGTAGCGGCGCCAGTAGTCGAGCCGCAGGAAGTCGGCCTGCGCCGCGTCGACCCGAAGCGCCTGCGCGATGTAGTCGTTCATCGCCTCGTCGAGCAGGCCGAACGCCGCGTGCGAGGCGTCGTGCAGCGTGTTGTCGAGGTCGAACAGCCAGACGACCGGCCGGCCGGCGGCAGCCACTGCTCAGTGCGACCGGATCATCGTGCCGTAGGCCTGGTCGCTCAGGATCTCGAGCAGCATCGCATGCGGCACCCGGCCGTCGATGATGTGCACCGCATTGACGCCGCTCTTCGCGGCATCCAGCGCGCCGGCGATCTTCGGCAGCATGCCGCCGCTGATCGTGCCGTCGGCGAACAGTTCGTCGATCTCGCGGGCCGACAGGTTGGTGAGCAGCTTGCCCGCCTTGTCGAGCACGCCCGGCGTGTTCGTCAGCAGCATCAGCTTCTCCGCCTGCAGCACGGTGGCCAGCTTGCTCGCCACCATGTCGGCGTTGATGTTGTAGCTCTCGTTGTGCTCGCCGAAGCCGATGGGGCTCACGACCGGGATGAACTGGTCGTCCTGCAGCGCCTTGACCACCGCGGGGTCGATGGCGGTGATCTCGCCGACCTGGCCGACGTCGTGCTCGATGCTGGGGTCGTCCTTGTCCACCATCTTCAGCTTGCGCGCCCGGATCATGCCGCCGTCGCGGCCAGTGAGCCCGACCGCCTTGCCGCCCACCGCGTTGATGAGACCGACGATGTCCTGCTGCACCTCACCGCCGAGCACCCACTCGACGACCTCCATCGTTTCCTCGTCGGTCACGCGCATGCCCTGGATGAAGGTGCCCTTCTTGCCCAGGCGCGACAGCGCCTCGTCGATCTGCGGCCCGCCGCCGTGCACGACCACCGGGTTCATGCCCACCAGCTTGAGCAGCACGATGTCCTCGGCGAAGTCCTGCTGCAGCGCGGGGTCCGTCATGGCGTTGCCGCCGTACTTGATGACCAGCGTCTTGCCGTGGAACTTGCGGATGTAAGGCAGAGCCTGCGCGAGGATCTCTGCCTTGTCGCGCGGAGCGATGTTCGGCAGGTCGGACGAGGGGGCGGGAACGGGTGGGGCCATGACGGGATCTCCGAACTCAGGGTCTGTCGCAAGAGATTCTAGGGTTCGCCCTAGTCCAGCGCCTGCACCGGACCGTGCGCCGCGGAACTTTTCGCCGCAGCCCCGGCTCAGTCTGACGCATACTTTTGTCCTCATGCGCCGCGCCACCTGGATCCTCTACCTGATGCTGGCCCTGCTGCCTTTGCGCAGTTGGGCGGTGGCCTCCATGGGCCTGCCGCAGGTCACCGAGGCGCCCGCCGTCGCACTCTCCGCAGACCACCACACCGCCACATCCGGGGCGGCGCTGCCGCCCTGCCATCAGGGCGATGAGAATGGCGCCGCGCCGTCGAACTGCCAGTCCTGCGACTGGTGCCACGCAGCGATCGGCATCGTGCCGCACGGTGAATCGGCCACGGTCGCCCTGCCGGCCGAGGCGCCAATTCCCGCGCTCGCACGCGATACCGGCCAGCCCGCGATCGGCGGGCTCGACCGCCCTCCCCGAACCGTCCTCGCCTGACGCGGCCCGACGGGCGTGTGCCTCGGCACGCGCTCGCGAGCGCCGCCGCCTCGATCCCGGCCGGTCCCGACCGCCCGGACCTCGAACGTGTTCCCGCGAGGATGCTCCATGGCTCTGTCCCGATCGCACTGCTGGTTGCCGGTTGCCCTGCTGGCCTGCTCCCTGGCCGCTGTGGCCACCGAACGCCCCGACCCGCTGAACGCCAGCGCGGCCGTCCCGACCTTCACCCCTCCATCGGCGTTCACCGGCTACAGCCGCCACGGCGACACGAGGCTGCAGTCCTGGAAGGACGCGAACGACGCGGTCGGCCGCATCGGGGGCTGGCGCGCCTATGCGCGCGAGGCATCGCAGGCCTCGCGGCCGGCAAACGCTGCGCCGGTCACGCCCGCCGCGAGTGAATCGACCGGAGCCCCGTCGACGCCCCACGGCGCTCCTCATCACCATCACTGAGAAGCGAGCGATGACGACACCACGACACGCCTGCGCCGCAGCGGCCCGCGGCCTGCCGCTCGTGCTGGCGAGCCTCGCGCTGGCCGGCTGCGCCTCGTTCAGCCCCGATGGCGGCTTCGACACCGTCGAGCAGGTGGCCCAGGAGCGTCTCGGCAAGGACGTCGTCTGGGCCCGGACTGCCGAGAATCAGAACCGCATCGATACCCGCGTGGCCGAACTGCTCACGCGTCCACTCACGGTCGACGATGCGGTGCAGGTCGCGCTGCTCAACAACAAGGGGCTCCAGGCCCGGTTCTTCGAGCTGGGCATCGGCGAGGCCGAGCTGGTGCAGGCCAGTCGCCTGCCGAACCCGGGCATCAGCTTCGGCCGACTGAAACGCGGCGACGAGATCGAACTCGAGCGCGGCTACCACCTCAATCTCGCGCGGCTGCTGGCGATGCCGCTCGTGCGCCAGGTCGAGGAGCGGCGCTTCGCACAGACCCGCGGCGTCGTCACGTTGCAGCTGCTGTCGCTGGCGTCCGAGGCCCGCAAGGCCTACTTCAACGCGGTCGCCGCCGAGGAGACGGTGCGCTACCGGCGCCAGGTGCAGCAGGCGGCCGAGGCCGGCGCCGAACTGGCTCGGCGCATGGCCGAAGTCGGCAACTTCAACAAGCTGCAGCGCCTGCGCGAGCAGGGCTTCTACGCCGACGCGACGCTGGGCATGGCTCGAGCCGAGCACGCCGCGCTGGCCTCGCGCGAGAGACTGACGCGGTTGATGGGCCTGTGGGGCCCGCAGACGCGCTTCCAGTTGCCCGAGCGGCTGCCCGACCTGCCAGAGGCTCCGACGGATCAGCCGAGATCGAGCGCGCCGCACTGGCTCAGCGCCTGGACGTCCAGGGGGCCAAGCTCGCGGCGGAGCAGACCGCGAAGAGCCTCGGTCTCACGAAGACGACGCGCTTCGTCAACGTGCTGGAGCTGGGCTGGGCCCACAACAGTTCGAACGAGGAACCGACGCAGACGGGTTGGGAGCTGGGGCTGGAGCTGCCGCTGTTCGACTGGGGCGGAGCGCGCGTCGCGCGCGCCGAGGCGGTCTACATGCAGGCGCTGAACCGCGCTGCCGAGACGGGGGTCAACGCCCGCTCGGAAGTGCGCGAGGCCTATGGGGCTTATCGCTCGGCCTGGGACATCGCGCGTCACCACCGCGACGAGATCGTGCCGCTGCGCCAGCGCATCGCTGAAGAAAACGTGTTGCGCTACAACGGCATGCTGATCGGCGTGTTCGAGCTGCTCGCGGATGCACGCTCGCAGATCGCCGGCGTCAACGCCTGCATCGAGTCGCTGCGCGACTTCTGGCTGGCCCAGGCCGATCTCGAGATGGCACTGATCGGCAAGCCCGGACTCTCGAGCAGCAGCGGCATGGCGCTCGGCACCGGCATGGCGGCCGGCAGCGCCGATGCCAGCGTCGGCCGCCACTGAAGCCCAACAAGGACACACCCATGGTTTCCCGACGCAACTTCCTCGGCCGTGCCGGCGCGGTCACTGCGGCCGTCAGCGCCGCCGCCGTCAGCAAGGTCGCGATGGCCGCGCTGCCCGAACCGGTGATGCAGCACTCGCCCGACACGCTGCCTCCGCTGGTGCCCGAGAGCGGCCGGCCCTACAAGCCGGTCGTCACGCTGAATGGCTGGACACTGCCCTGGCGCATGAACAACGGCGTCAAGGAGTTCCACCTGGTCGCCGAACCGGTGGTGCGGGAGATGGCCCCCGGCTTCAAGGCGCATCTTTGGGGCTACAACGGCCAGAGCCCCGGGCCGACGATCGAGGTGGTGGAAGGCGACCGCGTGCGCGTCTTCGTCACCAACAAGCTGCCCGAGCACACCACCATCCACTGGCACGGCCAGCGCCTGCCCAACGGCATGGACGGCGTCGGCGGGCTCACGCAGCCCGCCATACAACCCGGCAAGACCTTCGTCTACGAATTCGTCGCGCGCCGCCCCGGCACCTTCATGTACCACCCGCATGCCGACGAGATGGTGCAGATGGCGATGGGCATGATGGGCTTCTGGATCACGCACCCGAAACAGAAGCACCCTCTGATCGACGAGGTCGATCGCGACTTCGTGTTCCTGCTCAACGCCTACGACATCGATCCCGGTGCCTACACGCCGAAGGTCATGACGATGCTCGACTTCAACCTGTGGAGCTGGAACAGCCGCGTGTTCCCGGGCATCGACACGCTCAACGTCCGCAAGAACGATAAGGTGCGCATCCGCATCGGCAACCTGACGATGACCAACCACCCGATCCACCTGCACGGCCACGAGTTCGCGGTCACCGGCACCGACGGCGGGCCGACGCCGAAGGGCACGCGCTGGCTTGAGGTGACCACCGACGTGGCGGTGGGCCAGATGCGCCAGATCGAGTTCCGGGCCGACGAGGAAGGCGACTGGGCCTTCCACTGCCACAAGAGCCACCACACGATGAATGCCATGGGGCACGGTGTGCCGACGATGATCGGCGTCGACCACCGCGAGGTGGTCTCGAAGATCACGCAGCTCGTACCCGACTACATGGTGATGGGCGAGCGCGGCATGGCCGACATGGCCGAGATGCCGATGCCGCTGCCCGACAACACCGCGCCGATGATGAGCGGCGCCGGCCCGTTCGGCTCGGTCGAGATGGGCGGCATGTTCACGATGCTCAAGGTCCGGAAGGACCAGAAGCCGGGCGACTACAAGGACCCGGGCTGGTTCAGGCACCCGGCCGGGACGATGGCCTACGAGTGGACCGGCGCACTGGCCGAGCCGGCACGCTTCAAGGCCGAGAGCACCAGTGCGATGCCCGCGAAGAACATGCCGGCGACCGACATCGAGGTCCAAGTGCGCAAGCCGGCGCGTGGCGGTGGCGGCCACGCCGGCCATTGAGCTCGACATCAAGCCCGATCACCACCCATGACGAGGACCTCCATGCTGAACATTGAAACCCTGCTGTTGGCGGCGCTGGTCGCCACCTCCGGCCTCGCCCGGGCCCATGGCGATGCCGAGCCTGCGAAGAAGCCCGCTGTCGCCAAGAAGGAACAGAAGGACTGGGGCATCGCCGGTGACGCCAAGGCCGCGCGGCGGACGATCGAAGTGAGGATGCTAGACAGCATGCGCTTCAGCCCCGAGCGGCTCGACGTGAGGCAGGGTGAAACGGTTCGTTTCGTCTTCCGCAACGACGGCAACTTGATGCACGAGTTCGTGATCGGCACCCGGGCCGAGAACGACGCGCACGCCGCGCTGATGATGAAGTTCCCGGACATGGAGCACGACGAGCCCTACATGGCGCACGTCGGTCCGGGGCAGACCGGCGAGATCGTCTGGACCTTCAACCGCCGCGGCGAGTTCGACTTCGCCTGTCTGATCGCCGGGCACTACCAGGCCGGCATGGTCGGCAGGATCGTCGTGGCCGATGCGCGCACATCCAAGGAGTGAATGACCATGAAGCACCGACATCAGGACAATCGACGCCGGACCTTGAAGGCTCTCGCCGCGCTGTTCGCAACCCCAGCGCTGCCGGCGGCTGCCGCCGCCGGCAAGCCGCTCGTCGACGTCTGGAAGAGCCCGACCTGCGGCTGCTGCAAGGACTGGATCCGACATCTCGAGGCCCACGGCTTTATGGTGCGTGCCCACGACGACGGCAACACCGATGCGCGGGCCCGGCTGGGCATGCCGCTGCGCTACGGCTCCTGCCACACCGCGAGCGTGGGCGGCTATGCGGTCGAGGGCCATGTGCCGGCGCGCGAGGTGTGGCGGCTGCTGAGGGAGCGGCCACAGGCCGTCGGGCTGGCCGTGCCGGCGATGCCGATCGGCTCGCCCGGCATGGACGGCCCCGAGTACGGTGGCCGCCGGGATCCCTACGAGGTGCTGCTGGTGCAGAGCGACGGCCGCTCGACCGTCTACCAGGCCTATCCCTGAACGGAACTTGCAACACGGAGCCACCCGATGATGAAAAGCCACATGACCGCCCTGCTGCTCACCGTCGTCACGACGCTGGCGAGCGCCCAGCCCCTGATCGACGGCGAGGTGCGCAAGGTCGATGCCGCGCAGAACAAGATCACGCTCAAGCACGGCGAGATCAAGCACCTCGACATGCCGCCGATGAGCATGGTGTTCCAGGTCAAGGACCCGGCACTGCTGGCCAGGGTGAAGGTGGGCGACAAGGTGCGCTTCGGCGTCGACCGGATCGACGGGGTCTACACGGTCACGGCGATCGAGAGCGCGAGATGAGATCGACCACGGCCCGGGGCTGCCTCGCCGCCGCCGCGCTGATCGCGCTCGTCAGCGGCGCCCGTGCCGGCCCGATGGGCTTCGACGGCAGCCAGATGGCGATGGGCGACTTCGGCCCGAACTGGCGCGAGGCCTGGGTCAACCATGCCTACACGCCGCGCGACGCGATCGGCATCGGCGGCCTGTTCATGCGCTCGGACGACGAGCGCATGACGCGCGATGTCGCCGAACTCACCTACACGCGCCTGATGGTCGGTGGAACCTGCCGCATGCCCAGGCCAACGCCTGGCTCGTAGTCGGCGCCGGCGGCATCCGCGGCAACGACTACGCGGGCACGCGCACGCTGCTGGCGCCCGGCATCCAGCTCGACTACGAGACCACGCGCGTCTATGTCGCCGCCTTCGGGCGCCTGTACCGCGCCGAAGGCATTCGCCACGACTACGCCGCCGTGCGCGCCGGCTTCTCTTTCTACGAGGCCGCGTACGAGGAGACCCAGCCCTGGCTCATCGTCGAGGCGCGGCACATGCGCGGCCTGTCGGAGCGCGTCGAGATCACGCCGATGCTCCGGCTGATCGACAAGGGCTATTTCGTCGAGGCGGGCCTGAACACCGAGAAGCAGGCCCGCTTCAATTTCATGTACATCTTCTGAACCGAAGGAAACTCATCATGAGAACCTTGCTGATACTGGCCACCGCGGGCCTGTTCGTGGCCTCTGCGCAGGCCGCGCCCACCACCAGGATCACCGTCAACGGCATGGTCTGCGCCTTCTGCGCGCAGGGCATCGAGAAGAAGCTGACCGCCATGCCGCAGACGCGCGCGGTCTACGTCGATCTCGGCGAGAAGATCGTCGCGGTCGAGGCCCGGGAAGGGCAGACGATCGACGTCGACAAGGTGCGCGCCGAGATCAAGGACGCCGGCTACGACGTGGTCAAGGTCGAGTCGGTCGAGCAGTCGGTCGAAGAGCTGCGCGCCGCCGCAGCCAAGGCGAAGAAGAAGTGACGCCCCTCGCTGCGCCGCAGGCCGGGCCCGACGGGCGCACGGGTCTGCGTGCGGGCACCTGGGGCGCCTTCGCCGCGCTACTGGCGAGCAGCGGCACGCTGGTGTGCTGCGCGCTGCCGGCCCTGCTGGTGGCACTGGGCGCCGGTGCGGTGCTGTCGTCGCTGGTCGCCGCGGTACCGCAACTGGTGTGGCTGAGCGAGCACAAGGCGCTGGTGTTCGGCTTCGCCGCGCTAATGCTGGGCGTTGCCGGCGCGCTGCAATGGCGGCAGCGTCATGCACCCTGCCCGATCGATCCGTCGCTGCGCGACGCCTGCCTGCGCACGCGTCGCACCTCCCGCCGCGTGTACGCCGTGTCGGTTGCTCTGTTTGCCATGGGGGCGTGGTTCGCCTTCGTGCAACCCCTGCTGTCGGCCGGCTAAGCTAGGACCATGCACGCGCACGACCTCAGCCCCTGGCAGCATCGTCACGACTTCGCCGCCGACCGCGGGGCCGCGGAGCGTCGCACTCACTGGGTGATCGGCATCACGCTCGCGATGATGGTCGCCGAGATCGCGGCTGGCTGGTGGTGGCACTCGATGGCCCTGCTGGCCGATGGCTGGCACATGGGCACGCACGCCGCCGCCATCGGCGTGGCGGCGCTGAGCTACGCGCTGGCGCGGCGCTGGGCCGGCGATGCCCGCTTCTCGCTCGGGCCGTGGAAGGTGGAGGTGCTGGGGGCCTACACCAGCGCCGTGCTGCTGGGCGTGGTGGCGATCGGCATCGCGGTCGAGTCCGGCCTGCGCCTGTGGGCGCCGGAGCCGGTGTCCTACGACGAGTCGCTGGTCGTCGCTGTGATCGGGCTGGCCGTGAATGCGGTGTGCGCGAAGCTGCTGCACGGCGGCCACGACCACACGCACGGAGCGGGGCACGCCGGCCACGGCCATGGCCCCCACGAACACCACGCACACGCCGCCGAACACGCTGCACACGCCCATGACCACGCCGACGGCAAGGACCTGAACCTGCGCGCCGCCTACCTGCACGTGCTGGCCGATGCCGCCACCTCGGTGTTGGCGATCGGCGCGCTGCTGGCCGGCAAGTACGCCGGCTGGGTGTGGGTCGACCCGCTCGTCGGCCTGCTGGGCGCGGCGCTGATCGCGGTCTGGTCGTTCGGCCTGCTTCGGCAGACGTCGACCATCCTGCTCGACCGTGAGATGGACCATCCGCTCGCACAGAAGGTGCGCGAGCGGCTCGAATCCGACGGCGACGCGCGCGTGGCCGACCTGCACCTGTGGCGCGTCGGCGATGCGCAGTTCGCTTGCCAGGCCACGCTGGTGGCCGACGCGCCGCTCGCCGCCGACCACTACCGCGACCGGCTGGACGGACTGGCTGGGCTGGCGCATGTGTCGATCGAGATCAACCGCTGCCGCGGAGCATCGCCCCCCGCCGCGCACGGCCACGGCCACGCGCACTGAAGTCCGCACCGGCCGCGACGGGCGGAGCGGCGCTTGCGCCGCCCCTCAGAAGTGGATGCCGCGCATCATCTGCTGCAGCGCCACCGCCTCGGCCGAGAGCTGCGGCTTCGCGCCTTTCTCGCCCTTGGCTGCCTCGCTGTCGGGGAACATGCGGAAACTGGTGTTCATGACGATCTGCGCTACGCGCGGCGCCAGCGCGTGTAGCACCTGGCCGGCGGTGCCCAGGCGGGTGGCAATGCGCACCGGCTTGTAGACGCAGGCCTGGGCGATCATGTCGGCCGCCTCCTCGGGCGCGAGCGTCGGCACGTTGTTGTAGATCTTGGTCGGCGCGATCATCGGCGTGCGCACCAGCGGCATGTTGATGGTCGTGAAGCTGATGCCGGTGTCGGCGTACTCGCTGGAGGCGCAGCGCGTCCACGCATCGAGCGCGGCCTTGCTCGCCACATAGGCCGAGAAGCGCGGGGCATTGGTCAGCACGCCGATCGAGCTGATGTTGACGACATGGCCCTTCCTCTTGGCCACCATGCCCGGCAGCACGCCCATCGTCACGCGCAGGCAGCCGAAGTAGTTGAGCTGCATCGTGCGCTCGAAGTCGTGGAAACGCTCGTAGCTGTTCTCGATCGCGCGGCGGATCGAGCGGCCGGCGTTGTTGATGAGGAAGTCGACGCCGCCATGCTCGGCCTGCAGCGCCTCGAGGAAGGCCTTGCAGCCGGCCTCGTCGGCGATGTCGACTGAATAGCTGAACACCCGGGCCTCCTTGCCGGCAAACGCCTTGATCTCCTTCACGGCCTCGTCGAGCTTGTCGGCGTCGCGCGCACAGATCACCGTCACCGCGCCGGCCTCGGCGAACTTGCAGGCTGCCGCCAGGCCGATGCCCGAGCTGCCGCCGGTGACCAGCACCACCTTGCCGCCGACCGTGCCGCGAAGGCTGCGGTCGATGAAGAGATCGGGATCGAGATGGCGCTCCCAGTAGTCCCACAGCCGCCAGGCGTAGTCCTTCAGGTTCGGGCACTCGATGCCGCTGCCCTTCAGCGCCGCCTGCGTGTCGCGGCAGTCGAAGCGGGTCGGGTAGTTGACGAAGGTCAGCATGTCCTCGGGCAGGCCCAGGTCCTTCATCACGGCGTTGCGGATGCGGCGCACCGGCGCCAGCGCCATCAGCCCCTTCTTCACGCTCTTGGGAATGAAGCCGAGCAGCGCCGCGTTGACGAACAGGTTCATCTTCGGCGCATGGGCGGCCTTGCCGAAGATGTCGAGCACGTCGCCGACGCGGTAACCGACCGGGTCGACCAGGTGGAAGCACCGGCGGTCGAGCTCCAGCTTCGCATGGCTGATGTGGTCGAGCGCCGCGACGACGAAGTCCACCGGCACGATGTTCACGCGCCCGCCTTCCAACCCCACCGCCGGCATCCAGGGCGGCAGCAGCTGGCGCATGCGCTGGATCAGCTTGAAGAAATAGTAGGGGCCGTCGATCTTGTCCATCTCGCCGGTGGTGGAGTCGCCGACCACCATCGCCGGGCGGAACACGGTCCACGGCAGCTTGCATTCCTTGCGCACGATCTTCTCGGACTCGTGCTTGGTCATGAAGTACGGATGGTCCAGGCCCTCGGCCTCGTCGAACATGTCCTCACGGAACACGCCCTCGTACAACCCGGCCGCCGCGATCGACGAGACGTGGTGGAAGTGCCCGGCCTGGATCGCCTGCGCGAACTCCACCGCGCTGCGCGTGCCCTCGATGTTGACCTGCACCTGCGCGGCCTCGTCGGCGCCCAGGTCATAGACCGCGGCGAGGTGGTAGATCGCATCGATGCGACCCTTCAGCGCCTTGATTGCATCGGCGGCCACCCCCAGCTTCTTCGCCGTCAGGTCGCCGTAGACCGGCACCGCGCGGGCCTTGGCAGCGCCGCTGAGACCCCAGTAGGCCAGCAGTTCGGGCAGCTTGCGCTCGCTCTCGGGCCGCAACAGAAAGTGCACGGTCGAGCCGCGCCGGTCGAGCAGTTTCCTGACCAGCCGCTTGCCGATGAAGCCGGTGGCCCCGGTGACGAAATACTGCATGCCATCCTCCTTGCTGTTGCTGCCGCGGGTGCCTGCTCATTCTTGTCCACCGCGGGCGGTGCACGATCGCCCCGCAGCGCGTGCCGCGCTCGGGACTTTCCCGGGGCGCCTGATGCACCCGGACGATTCGCTCGCCTTTAGGCTGCGACTTCTAGCCCGCGCTTCTATAGTGCCTCCGGCGAGGGCTTCGCTGTGAAGCGCCGCGCCGGATCCACAAGGAACACAAGCATGGTCAAGAAGCTGCAGAAACTCGCGGACAAGCAGAGTGCCGCCGCGGGCACACCTTCGATGGCACAACTGTTCGACAGCCAGCTCGCGAACTCGGTCAAGGACTCGGCCCAGCAGATCTGGCAGGCCGGGCTCGGCGCGTTCGCCAAGGCCCAGGGCGAAGGCGGCAAGGTGTTCGAGTCGCTGGTGAAGGAAGGTGTCTCGATCCAGCGCAGGACCCAGGCGGCCGCGGAAGAGAAGCTGGGTGAGGTGAGCAACCGCATGACGAAGCTGTCCGACGACGTGCAGGCGCGCGCCGGCCAGCAGTGGGACAAGCTCGAATCGATCTTCGAGGAGCGCGTCGCGAAGGCGCTGGGCAAGCTCGGCGTGCCGTCGAGCAAGGACATCGATGCGCTGATCCATCGCATCGACACCCTCAGTGCCAACGTGGCCCGCCTGTCCAAGGCCCCTGCGGCCCGCAAGGCGGCACCCGCCAAGACGGCCGCGAAGGCCGCCGCACCCCGCAAGGCCGCCGCCAAGCGCGCCGCTCCGCGCAAG
>NZ_AZND01000008.1:0-49585 GCF_000576205.1 Methylibium sp. T29
AGCAGCATGAAACTGTTGGTCGTTGAGGATGAGATCAAGCTCGCCGAGTACTTGCGCAAGGGCCTGACAGAGGAAGGCTACGTCGTGGATGTCGCCCACGACGGTATCGATGGTCTGCACCTGGCGGTGCAGGGCGACCACCACCTGATCCTGCTCGACGGCATGTTGCCGGGGATCGATGGCCTGGGTTTGCTCGCCGCGCTGCGCCAGAGCAAGCAGACGCCTGTCTTGATGCTGACCGCGCGAATTCGGATCGAGGACCGTGTGAAGGGCTTGCAAGGCGGTGCCGACGACTACCTGGTCAAACCCTTCGCGTTTTCGGAACTCGTGGCCCGGATCGCGGTGCTGCTGCGCCGAACCCGGCCGGCGGGCGATGCCGGCGGAGCCACCGTGCTGTGCCTGGCCGATCTCGAACTCGACCTCGCGCGCCGCCGGGCCACCCGCGCCGGTCAGCGGCTGGAACTCACGGCCAAGGAGTTCACCCTGCTGACGCTGTTGCTGCGCCGTCAAGGCGAAGTGCTGTCGCGCACCGAGATCGCCGAACAGGTGTGGGACATGAACTTCGACAGCGCGACCAACGTCATCGACGTGGCGGTGCGGCGGCTGCGCGGCAAACTCGACGCGCCGTTCAAGCGCCCGCTGCTGCACACCGCCCGGGGCATGGGCTACGTGCTGGAAGCGCGTGAAGAATGAGCAGGCGCACCGCAAGTTCGCTGGGCCGACGCTTGTCGTCCTGGCTGGCACTGCAGAGCCTGGCCGGACTTGCCGCGGTATGCGCTGTGGTCTACGCAGTCACCGACGCGAACCTGTCGGCGCGGCAGCTTGAAGCGATCGCGGAGAAGGAAACGCAGGTCCGGCACCTGCTGGCGGAGTCGGTAATTGACAGCGACACGGCGGCGCTCAAGCACAAGCTTGATGACTTCTTCGTCGGCCACCGCGACCTTGCGCTGTCGCTCCGGCGCCGCGATGGCACCGTGTTCTACGAGAACCTGGCGCCGGCCGGCGACAGCACCGGCGTTCGCGCGGCCCGCTTCGACGTGCCGTCTCCCGCTGCAAAGGATGAGACGCTCTCGGCGACCCTGTCACTTGACACGCGGGACGACAGGTCCCTGCTGTGGCGACTCGGTCTCACGCTGGTGGCCGCCGCAATAGCGGGCGCGATGTTGGTGTCCGCTGGTGGTTTTCTTCTCGTTCGCATCGGCCTGCGTCCCGTGCGGGACCTCGTCGAGCAGACGCGCAGACTCGCGGCCGACACGCTGCACGCTCGCCTGGATGGTTCGGCGCAGCCCGAAGAACTCCAGCCGCTGATTGCGCAGTTCAACGCGCTGCTGGGCAGGCTGGGCCAGGCCTACGAACAGCTCGAGGGTTTCAATGCCGACGTGGCGCACGAACTCTGCACGCCTTTGGCCACACTGATCGGCAGCACCGAACTCGCACTGCGCAAGGCGCGTGGCCTGGACGAACTGCGCGACGTGCTCGGCTGCAACCTCGAAGAACTGCAGCGCATAACACGCATCGTGCAGGACATGCTGTTCCTGTCGCATGCCAACCAAGGGGCAGCAGCGCGGCGCGTACCGGTAGAAAGCCTGGCTGCCGTGGCGCGCGTGGTCGGCGACTATCACGAGGCGGCGCTGGCCGAAGCCGGGCTGCATCTGGAGGTCATCGGCGACGCGGCCGGCGAGTTCGACGCGCCACTGCTTCAGCGCGCCCTGTCCAACCTGGTGGCCAACGCCACCCGTTTTGCCGAGCGCGGAACCGTGATCCGGGTCGAGATCGGTGCGGCGCAATCCGGTGAAGCAACGATCAGCGTCGTCGACCACGGCCTCACCATCGGGGCAGAACATCTGCCCCGGCTGTTCGACCGGTTCTACCGCATTGACCGTTCGCGCAGCAGCGCCGCACAGAATCACGGGCTTGGACTGTCGATCGTCGCGGCCGTCGCACGCATGCACGGCGGCCGAGCCTTTGCCCGTTCCGCCCATGGCGACACATCGATCGGCATGACCCTGCAGAGCGGACCTGCGCCCGGATCGGCCGGCGACTTGCAGGGATGACGGCGAATCCGGCTCGGCCTCGCATCGAAGCATCGGGCTCAGGCCCACGGGGGATCCATGCGCCACACCACACACCCGTCAGCGACCGCTTGCCTGCTGATCAGGTTGCGGCTGCTGCGCCGCGTGCTGGCCGCCGCCGGCCTGGGCTGGGCCCTTGCCGCAACGCCGGCCGAGCGCACGCTGTACAAATCGGTGCTGACCGACGGCCGCGTCGTCTATGGCGACGCACCGGACCCGCGGGCGCGCAGCAACCAGAAGATCAGCGTCGAGGTCCATCCGCCCGATGCAGCCGAGACCGAAGCCGCGCTGCGTGCGCTGGCGATGACGCGCCAGCAGTTGCTGCGCGACGCCGAGGCGCGGGCGGCGCGCTTGCGCCAGATTGAGCGGCAAATCGTCGCCGCCTACGCCGATCTGCAAGCTGCCGAAGCCGAGCGCGAAAGCGGCGTCGCGGTGCAGCAGGGCGACCGGCAGGGGCGGCGTTTCTCGGCTGCGTACCTGCAGCGGCAGCGCACGCTCGAAGCATCGGCCCTGCAGCTGCGGCGCAGCCTGGACGCGCTGCTGCGCGAACGCAGCGCATTGCTGTGACGCGGTTGGCAGCCCCGCCGCGCCGCCGCGTCGTTCAGGCGGCCGTCACAGCCTGCCCCTGGCCCGGTAGACCTTCGGCAGCACCCACCACAACAGCACGATCAAGACCGCGATGCCGCCGGCCGCGACGTTCCCCAACACATGGCCGAACACCGCCGACAGCACCAGTTGTGTCACCAGCACCAGCGCCAACGCGAGCGCGACCGAGCCGAAGATGATCTGGCGCGTGGCCAGCCGCTTGAAGTGCGCGCGGTCGGTCAGCGGTCGTATCACGCGGTGCTGTACGGCGGGCGCGCTCAGCATCACCAAGCTGGCCACCGCCAGCATGAAGGTCGCGATGAAGACGCCCTTCTCGGCCGCCACGACGGCCGCAAAGCCGCTGCTGAACGGCACCGTGATCAGAAACGCCGACAGCAACTGCGCGCTGGGCAGCAACACGCGCAGTTCGCCCAGCATGTCGGTCAGGTCGCCGTCGGCATCGCCGCCAGCCGCCGTTGCGGCGCCCGGGGCACTTTCAAGCGCTGGTACGCCCTCGTTCGTTGTCGTCATGTGGTCTCCTGCCCAGCGGTTGCTCCGCTGGCTGGGACGCTTGTACATCGATTCAGCGGACCTGATGGCTTGGGACGCCCCTGGGCAGCCGCTACGATGCGCCGAGGGAGCAATCGGGCTTCGCGCAGAAAGAAAAAATGAGTGATCCAACGCAGCTGAACACAGTGCCCGACAAACCCGCAGGCACGGCCGCATCGCGCCATCGGAAGGGCCTCACCTGGGCGCTGGCGCTGACCTCGGCCTTCATGGCCATCGAAGTCGTCGGCGCGCTGTGGACCGGCAGCCTGGCGCTGCTGTCCGACGCCGCACACATGCTCACCGATGCCGGCGGAATGGCGCTGGCGCTGCTGGCCATCCGCTTCTCGGAGCGCCCGCGAACGCCGCAGAAGACCTACGGCTATGCGCGCATGGAAGTGCTGTCCGCGCTGACCAATGCCGTCGTGCTGCTGCTGCTGACGATCTACATCTTCTACGAGGCCTACCAGCGCTACCTCAATCCACCCGAGATCCTGGGTGTGCCGATGCTGGCGGTGGCCGCGGCCGGCCTGGTCGTCAACCTGATCAGCATGAAGCTGCTGGCGGCCGGCTCGAAAGAAAGCCTCAACATGAAAGGCGCGTACTTCGAGGTGCTGGGCGACATGCTCGGTTCGCTGGGCGTGCTGGCCGCCGCCGCCATCATCATCTTCACCGGCTGGAAGCTCGCTGATCCGCTCATCGGCGCCGGCATCGGGCTGCTCATCATTCCGCGCACCTGGACCCTGCTCAAGCAGGCGATCCACATCCTGATGGAGGGCACGCCGCCTGAAGTCGACGTCGCGCTGCTCGAGCGCACGCTGCTCGCGATTCCCGGCGTGACCGGGGTGCGCGACCTGCATGTGTGGACCATCACCTCCGGCCTGGACTCGATGAGCGGCCACCTCGTTGTCGATGGCGGCACGGACGCCAAGACCGTGCTCGCTGCGGCGCGGGAGGCCATGGCCACCCGGTTCGCCCTCTCACACACGACGATCGAGATCGAGGATGCCGAAAGCGCCGCGGCCGAGGGCGCACGCGCTGTGTAGCCTCTTCATGCTGGTCGCGGTGTGGAAGGGGCCGCGACGTCGATGTGCAGCACGCTCGCGCAGACCGTGCGTGCATAGTGGCCGCACCATCACGGTGAGCGCAGGCTCCAAGAGTCCGAGCGGGCTTGCCATGGCGCATCAGGCAACATTGGGCCTCCGCCGCGGACGCTGCACGATCAACCCGGCGCTCCATCTTGGTGAGCTGGTGCACGAATGCCACCAGACGGCGCGAGAGGGCACCAAAACAGCGCAACCCGGGCGTTTCAGGCACATTCTCCAGAACCGGGGTGCATGGCACAGAAGCTGCCTATCGGGTGCCGATCGCCTGCGCAGCACCGACCGTCGCCTCGGCGCAGTTCGCCTTCAACGTGGGGGCCGTCAGTGACTACCGCTACCGTGGCATCTCGCAGTCCCGCCTCAAGCCGGCGATCCAGGGTGGTGTGGACTACGCAGCGGGCGGCTTCTACGTCGGGGCGTGGGCCTCGTCGATCAAGTGGATCAAGGACTTTGGCGGTGACGCCGGCGTCGAGATCGACGTCTACGGCGGCTTCAAGGGCGAGGTCATGCCCGGCATCGGCTTCGACGTCGGCGCGCTGACGTACCAGTACCCGAGCAATGACCTGAACCCTTCGGCAAACACCACCGAGCTCTACGGCGCGCTCACATATGGGGCGGCCACGCTGAAGTACTCGCATGCGGTCACCAACACGTTCGCCAACCCTGACAGCAAGAACTCGTTCTACCTCGACCTGTCGGCCGGCTTCGACGTGGGCGGCGGCGTCATGCTGACGCCGCATATCGGCTATCAGAAGATCAAGGGGCCAGTCGGCGGCGCAGCGACCTATACCGATTACGCGCTGACGATCAGCAAGGACTTCAGCGGCCTCGTCGTCAGCGCTGCGATCGTCGGGACCGACGCCGACAAGGTCTTCTACGCCTCGCCCATCAACGGCAAGGAACTCGGCAAACCGGGCATCGTGCTCGGCGTCAAGTACAACTTCTGAAGTCGCGGTTCGCGGGAGCCGGGGGCGCGCACGGCCAGTGGGCGCCCCTGAGGCCCGTGGCCGGGTGCGCGTTCGCCGCCACCTGGGTGTCGGGATGTCGCCCGGGTGTAGGTGTTGCTCTCGACTCGGAACTGCAGCCCCGTCTCCACCTGCACGCGGCCCGCCCCGACCACGTTGCTGCCGTCGGCAAGGCCGGGTCGGTCGGGGTTGATGGTGTCGTCCACCGGCTGTGCCGCAGCCGCGGCTGCGAGCTGCAGCGCCAAGGTCAAGCCCAGTTCCCGCCATTGTCGACAGGACGGCATCCTGGCGGCTACGACTTGAGCCATTCAACGAGCTCGGGGCCCAGCAGCGTGGCGTTGAGCTCCTCGTCCGACTGCGCGACAAAGGCTTCCAGATCGCGGATCACGACCACGCCGGTGTTCTTGAACCGGCGAGCAATCTTCTGTACGAACTCGAAGGTGACGCCCTTGTCCTCGCAGGCGCCGATGAACAGGAAGTAGACCTGGTCGCCGCGCTGTTGCGATTCCTCGAGAACACGCATGGTGCGCGCCTCGTCACTGCCGTCGTTTTCGCCGTCGGTGATGAAGAGCACCAGCGAGCGCCGCTTGTCGTGGGTGTGCGGGGTGCCGTGCTGGTGCACCTGCCCGCTCGGCGACCAGCCGAACAGGCGGCTCAGAAAGCCGGCGCCCTGCGATGAGCGGTGAGCCTCTTCGCACACCTTCCAGCCGAAGTGCTCGAGTGCGCGCTCGAGCACGAAGCTGTAGGTTGTGCCACCGTTCCAGCCCGGAACCCGTTCGACGATGTTGCGCGTGATGTAGTCGCGCGCATCGTCGGGCGTGACCACGCCCACGTAGTGCGCGCTGTCCTCGCCGGCGCTGAAGGTGAAGACGTCCATCTTGCGGTCCGGGTCGAGCACCATGCAGTAAGGCACCAGCCGCTCGAGCAGGATGCTGGTGGTGCCCTCTTCGTGCTCGTGCTCGAACGAGCCCGAGACGTCGATGATGGCGGCCGTTTCCGCCTTTACGTTCGCCACCACGCCGGCCTTGTCGAGCGCCAGCCGCAGCGCGTTGGCCGACTTGTCCAGATTCAGTGTGAGTTTGCTGTTCATGCGTGCTCCTGGTTCAGGGTTTCAACTGGCTGATGATGTCGCGCAGCCGATAGGCCAGCTCACCGGCTTCGGTCTGCGAAACCGTGGTCTTGCTGGCGCCGAGGGTGGTGATGGACGCGATGCTGCCGATGAACGCCGGCATCACGACCAGCGCCACGTTCTGGATGGCGCCGATCAGGCGGATCGGCTGCTCGATCTGCAAATCGCGCGTCGAGCCGGCCTGCCGCATCTGCGCCAGGGTCTGCGTCAGACTCATGCTGCGCTCGGCAAAGCACTGCGCCAGTGCGGCGTCGTCCTGGCGCAGGCGCTCCGACAGGAACAGCGCGCCGATGGCCGCGGCCTCGACCTGAGTCGCGGTCTCCTCCATCGACCCGGACAGGCGCAGCAGCCGGTCCTTCAGGTCCAGCAGGGGGTCGAGCGCCCCACCCATGAGCGCCAGCAGCTGCTCCAGCTCGGCTTGGGCCTTGGCCAGTTCGCCCGGCGTGTCGATGCGGCGGTTGATGCCCTGGAACAGCCGCCCCACGACACCGTCGCCGCTGTGTCCGCAGGCGGCCATCAGGTCGATCGATCCCAGGATGTCCATCATCCGCGCGAGGTAAGCCTGCACCTGGCGCAGCACCGGGCTGCGCGCCAGGGCCAGCATCTCGGCGACGAGTTCTCCGTGCGACTTCTGCAGCTCGTGGCCCCAAAGGATCGCCTTGCGCTGCGATGCCTTGGCGACGACAAAGGTGCCGACCAGCGCCCGCGCCTGCTGGTACACCCCGGCATCAGCGCCCGGCGACAACGCCTGCAGATCGCGCGCGGTCACTTCGATCCGCGTGCGTGCGGCGCCCGGAATGGCTGTCGGCTGCCGCACCACCGGCGGCTGCACTACCGGCGCGACAGCAGATGCACGACGCGCCGGCGACGGCATGTCGTGCGCCGCCGGCACGCTCAGCGCAGGGTTGCGCAGCGAAGCGCCTGAAGCGCCGATGACCGTCGGGCGCAACTTGTCCTTCGCAGACGGCACGGCCAAGCTTTCAGGAGAAGTGGCCCAGCACGTCGTTGAACGTGCCCGTGAAGCCGCGGCCGACGGGCGCGTACTCCCAGCCGTTGTCGCCGTGCATGATGCTGCCCAGCTGCACCACGTTGAACTCGCCGAACTCCTTGGACAGCTGGTAGGCGCCCAGCTCGCGCCCGCCCTCGTCGGCGATGGTGACGGTGCAGACCTCGATGTCGGCGAAGGCCGCCTCGTCCTCGGCCTCGGTCTCGGACCCTTCGTCGTGCCCCGCGCCGTGTTCGGCCTTGTGGACGGTGGCGAAGAGCGGGATCTCGTTCACGCCCGCCGGAAGTTTCGCGCCTTCGATGACGATGGTTTCGGTGTTGCCCTGCACCCGCACGTCGCCGGAGTGCCGCAGCCCGCCCGAGGGCGTGGCAAAGGAGCCGTCGGCCGCGGTCGGCAGCACGCCGGTTTTCGGACTCATCTTCGTCGTGTTGTACGTGGACAGGATCTCTTCGAGCGCCGCGACCTTGGCGCCATTGCCGCCGTTGCGGGCCTCGAGCGCGTGGATGTCGATGTCGTCCTGGTGGTCGGCCTCGCACTGCCAGGCCACGGTCACTTTGAACGTGGCGCCCTTGTTCAGCGAGAGCTGCAGCTTGCGAGCCGGCGCGGCGCCGGGCTTGTCGAGGGTCAGTGTGAGCATGGTTTCTCCGGGGTCGTTGTCAGGCCTGGCGCAGCGCCACGAGCTCGGCGCGAGACTGCTCGAACATCTGCCGCGCCGTCTCGAACTTGGCTTCGGTTTCCTGCTTGGCGGTTTCGACCAGATCGTGGATCTCGCGCGTCTGCGTGATGATCGCGGCGATTTGCTGCGCCTGTGCGACGCGGTTGTCACCGGGCGCCTTGGCCGCGGCGACGGCCACGTCCTTGGTGGCCTGGCCGCGCAGTTGTGTGAGCTGTTGGTCCAGGCGCGCCTGGCGCTGGGCGATCTGCTGCACCGATTTGACGGCGAATGCGCCGTGGATGGCCAGCAGGGTCATCTTGATCGACGCAAAACGCGAGGACACCGTGGTGGCGGTCTCCTGCAGCGTGGCGATTCCGGCGGCCTCGATCTGCTGGATCACCATCTGGTCGGCCGGCAGCCGCGTGTAGGTGCCTTCGAGCGCGAGGGCCCGGCTTTCCAGCAGCCTGAGCTTGTCCTGCAACTCGCGCAGCCGCGCCTGGGCGGTCATGTCGGCGGGGGCGGCAGCGGCGGTCTCTTGCGCCACGACCTGCCGGGCCTTGTCGAGAAACGCGCGCGCCACGGCGGCATCGACGGTGAAGCTGGCGAAGTGCGTGCCGTACGACTGCTTCAGGCTCTCCAGTGCCTGCAGTTCGCCGAACAGCGTCTTCATTTCCTTCGACAGTTCGCCCTCCAGGCGGCCCATCTCGTCGGCCAATGTGCGCGTCCGGCTCGAGATCAAATCGCCGACCTCCTGCATGAACTCGCTGAAGGCCTCTTCGGGCTTGCGGCCGGTGAACTTGGCGAACAGGCCGGCGAAGAACCCCGGGTCCTCGCCTTCCTGAATCTTCTCCAGGATTTCAGGCAGCTTGGCGTCATCGACACCTTTTCAAGGCGCCCGAAAAGCGCGAACACTTTGGACGCCGTCTTCGTGTCGAGCCGGGCCAGAAAGCCGTCCAGCGTCTTTTGCAGCGCCTGTTCGGCACCCAGGCCGATCTTGATGATGTCGCCGGACGGAATGGCCGCGAAGTCGAGCGTGGCCAGTGCCTGCTCGGCTTGCGGCATCTGCTCGGGCCGCAAAGCGATGGCCCCAGTGTCCAAGGGTGCTTGCACCAGCAACTCCTGCGCGGGGGTGGGTACTGCTGCAGTGGCTACCGCAGTCGGGAAAGTGGTGGGTTTCATGAGTTTCTCCTCTGATGACCGGTCGGGACTCCCCAGTCAGGCCGCGCTGTCGACACAGCTTACCCGGCTTGCGCTCCAACGGCGGCCGCAGTCCTCGCATCGCACGCGCTTGGGGCCATCCAGACAACGGGCAAACCCGGTTGGCACAGCAAGATGGCACGTCCGGCAACACCGCGCTGTCACGGTACTTTGGCCCCCTCGATCTCTTGGTCGACCAGCGCCTTCAATTGTGCTTGCCCGAAGTCGCGCAGCGGCGTGCCGTGGTCTCGCACGCCGGGTCGAAAAGTCATCCCAGGCAGGGAGGAATCGCCAAGAGCGCAGAGTCGGTCGGGACGGCTTGCTCACGGCATCCTGGCCAGGCTTGCCTGCAACGCGATTGATCGCCGGCCAAGAACGACTAATTCCGTCACGCGCGTGCCGAAATGCGGTGAAGTGCCGCACTGCATTGAACCCACTCGCTCGCCCCAAACCCTGTAGCTGCTAGACTATTTCGCATGCGTCGTTGGTTCGCCATTGCTCTGCTCGCCTTGTTGCCGTTCCAGTTCACCTGGGCTGCAGTGGCAAGCTATTGCGCGCACGAAAGCGATGCGCAGGCGCAGCACTTCGGACACCACGAGCATCAGCATCATGGTGATTCGACCGTGGACCAGGACAGTGGCGACTTGGCTGGCAAGACCTTGGGCAGCAGCGATCTCGACTGTGGACATTGCCATGGCAGCTGCTCGGCGGTGCCCACACCCTGTGATGGCTTGATGCCACTCGCCATCGCCTCGCATCCGGCCACGCTGGACGAAGGCATCGTGCGCACCCTGACGCACAGCCCGCCCGAGCGCCCTCAGTGGGCACCCCTCGCCTGATCGGCGAGGCGGCCACTTCTTCTTCCTGAAGCCCGTTCGCGCCTGACCGCGTGCCGTCGTCGACGGCCGCTCAGCCGCGACGCGACCTGCTGGGTCGCCCTTGCCGATCTCCCGTGAGTTGTCCTCAACCCTGGAGCATCGGATGCACCGACGAAATTTCATCACGCACGCTCGCTGGCGAACGACCGCCAGTGCCACGCTGGCCCTTGCCTTCGCATTCGCACTGAGCACTGCCGCAGCGGGTGCATTGGCCCAAACCACTGCGAAGCCCGAAGGGTTGACGCTGAGCCAGGCCTTCGAAGCGGCATGGGCGCGCCAACCTGAACTCGCGGCCCTGGCGGCACGCCGGGACGCAGCCCGGGCACAGCAGCAAGCCGCGCAGTCCTGGACACCCGAGCCCTTGGCGGTGGAGGTGACCGGTAAAACCGACCGCCTGAACCGTAACCTCGGCACACGCGAATACGAAGCAGGCCTTGCGATCCCCCTGTGGCTGCCCGGCGAACGCGGGCGCAGCCAGGCACTGGCGCAGGCCGAAGGCCGTGCTGTCGAAAGCCGCACCACCGCAGCCCAGCTGCGGGTGGCCGCCGCCGTGCGTGACGCCTGGTGGAACTGGCAACGCGCGCGTGCCGATGCCGCCACTGCACAGGGCCAACTCGACAACGCACAACGGATCGCAGCCGATGTCGGCAAACGGCTCAAGGCCGGCGATCTGGCACAGGCCGACCAGCACCAGGCCGATGGCGCCGTGGCTGCCGCCCAGGCGACGGTGGCGCAGGCGCAAGCGCCGTGATCGTGGCCGAGCAGTCCCTGCGCACGCTGGTGGCGTTGCCCGGCCTGGCGCTCACAGCCGGCCCGTCGGATCTCATCGCCGAGCCGGAGCCTGGCGCTGTGGGACCCGACATGGACACGCACGGCGAATTGCTGGCGCTGAAGGACCGCGCCTCGGTGGCCGAAGGCGTGGCGGCCCTGGCGGCCACGCAGTCGCGCGCCAACCCCGAACTGACGATCGCCACCACGCGCGACCGCGGGGTCTCGGGTGAAGCCTGGCAACAGACCTTCACGGTCAGCGTGCGCATTCCTTTTGGGGCGGGTCCGCGTCACGACGCGCGCACGGCGGCCGCGCGGGCCGAGACCATCGAACTGCAGGCGCAGTTGAATCTGGAGCGGGCCCGGCTGGCGGGTGAACGCGACTCGGCCAAGGCACGCACCGAATCCGCCCGGCTGCAGTTGGCAGCGGCGGAGCGCCGCGCACAACTGGCGCGCGAGTCCCGCGGCTTCTTCGACAAGTCCTTCCGCCTGGGCGAGACCGACCTGCCGACCCGGCTGCGCATCGAGGCCGAAGCGGCCGAGGCCGAGCGTCAGGCCGCACGCAGCCGCATCGAGCTCGCAGCCGCCATCTCCGCATGGCGCCAGGCGCTTGGCTTGTTGCCGCAGTGAAGCCCGCAGCTGCGACGAAGCCACCCGACGCTCAACCAAACACCTCTTCCGGACATTCCCCCATGAAGCCCTTCCACACCCTGGTCGCGATTCCTCTCGCGATCCTGATCCTGGCACCGAAACTTGCAATGGCGGGCGACGGCCACGACCACGGCGAAGCCGCACCCACGGCCACCGGCCCCGCCCTGCCCAGATTCGCCGCCGTGTCGGACCTGTTCGAACTGGTCGGCGTGCTCAACGGCAAGCAGATCACGCTGTACCTGGACCGGGCCGCCGACAACAGCCCGGTCACTGAAGCCCAGATCGAACTCGAGATCGGCGGCAAGAAGTTCAAGGCGGCCAAACAAGGCACGGACGAGTTCGAAGTCGTGCTGGCCGAAGCGCCCAAGCCTGGAGTCCTGCCGATCACCGCCACGGTGAGCGCCGGGTCCGACGCCGACCTGCTGGCTGGCGAGCTCGACATCCATGAAGCCGCACACGCTGACGAGGCGGCCCACGCGCATTCGTGGAAGGAATATGCCGGCTGGGCAGCGGGAGGGGTCGCCGTGCTGGCGATCCTGCTGACCGTCGGTCGCCGCGTGCTGTCGTCGCGCCAGACCCGTGTCGGAGGTGTCGCATGAAGCGCGCCCTGATCCTTTCCGGCGCGCGGCTGGCCATCATCGCCAGCATCGTGATGGTGCTGTCCGCGGTGCCTCAAGCACAGGCTGGCGAAGGCCATGACCATGGCGACAGCGGTGCAGCACCCAGTGCCAATGGGCCGCAGCGCCTGCCCGACGGCAGTGTGTTCCTGCCCAAGCCTGCGCAGCGCCAGCTGGGTGTGCGCACCATGGCCACGGTTGACGCCGAGCTGCCGCGCTCGGTGGAACTCACCGGCATGGTGCTGATGGACCCGAACGCCGGGGGCAAGGTGCAGCCGCTGAATGCCGGCCGCATCGAGCCCGGCCCGCGCGGTCTGCCCAATCCGGGCCAAGCGGTGCGCAAGGGCGAGGTGCTGGCCTACGTGGTGCCCTCGGCAGCTCCCATCGAACGCTCCAACCAGTCGTCCCAGCTGGCGGAGCTGCGGGCGGCCAAGTCGCTGGCCGACAAGCGCGTAGCCCGCTTGAAGGAACTGGCGGACACGGTGCCGCGCAAGGACATCGAATCCGCAGAGAGCGAATCCGCCAGTCTGGCCGAACGCATTGCCGCGATCGGTGGCGGCCTGGCCACGCGTGAAGCCCTGGTGGCGCCCGTGTCCGGCGTCATCGCGTCGGCCCACGTCGTGGCGGGCCAGGTGGTGGATGCACGCGAGCTGCTGTTCGAGATCGTCGACCCGAGCCGTCTGCGCATCGAGGCCCTGGCCTTTGATCCTGCCTTGGCGGCCAATGTGGGCAGCGCCACGCTGTCTGTCGGCAACCAGCGCGTGCCACTGGAGTTCATCGGTGCCGCGCGCAGCCTGCGCGAGCAGGCGCTGCCGCTGGGTTTCCGCGCCCAGGGCGTCGCCCTCAACAGCCTGGCCGTCGGCCAGCCGGTGCGTGTCTTCGTGCAGACCAAGGAGAAGGTCAAGGGGCTGGCGGTGCCGGTCGCTTCGCTGATGAAGAACCCGGCCAACCAGACCATCGTCTGGGTCAAGACCGCGCCGGAACGGTTCGAGCCCCGCACGGTGACGACCGAATCGCTGGACGGCATCAGCGTGTCGGTCACCGCCGGCCTGAAGGCTGGCGACAAGGTCGCCACTCAAGGCGCCAGTTTGATCAACCAGGTGCGCTGACATGTTCAAGTGGCTACTCGACAACAGCCTCGGCAACCGGCTGCTGGTGATCATCGCCAGCGTGGTGCTGATGGCCTACGGCGCGTTCACGCTGACGCGCACGCCGGTGGATGTGTTCCCTGACCTCAACAAGCCCACGGTGACCATCATCACCGAGGCCGGCGGCATGGCCGCCGAGGAAGTGGAACAGCTCATCACCTTCCCGCTGGAAACCACGATGAACGGCCTGCCGGGCGTGGAGACGATCCGTTCCACCTCGTCGGCCGGCCTGTCGTTCATCTACGTCACCTTCGACTGGAGCACCGACATCTTCCGTGCCCGCCAACTCGTCAGCGAGCGACTCGCGGCGATGGAGGAAGGCATTGCCGAAGGCGTGCTGCCCCGCATGGGCCCGATCAGCTCGATCATGGGCGAGATCATGCAGATCGCGATCCCCGTGGACACCACGAAGATCAGCGCGATGGCGGTGCGCGAGTACGCCGACTGGGTGTTGCGACCCCGCCTGCTGTCGGTGCAGGGCGTGGCGCAGGTCATCCCCATCGGAGGTGAGGTGCGGCAGTTCCAGGTGCAGCCCAACACCGTGCGCATGGCCGAACTCGGCATCACGCACGAGCAACTGGAAGCGGCGTTGAAGGGCTATTCCAGCAACACCTCGGGCGGTTTCCTGGAGCTGAACGGGCGTGAGTACCTGATCCGCAACCTGGGCCGAACCTCGTTGCTGGACGACCTGAAGAACCTGGCCCTGACATCCAAAGCGGGCCAACCGATCCTGATGCGCCAGATCGCCGAGGTGACTTTCGCTGCGGCCAACAAGCGCGGCGATGCCGGTTACGAGGGCCAACCGGCCGTCATCCTGGGCATCCAGAAGCAGCCTTCGGCCGACACCATCGCGCTGACACGCAACATCGAGGAAGCCTTGGCGGGACTGAAGACTTCCTTGCCCGCCGGCATGCAGGAGCCCAAGGTCACCTTCCGCCAGGCCAGCTTCATCGAGGCTTCGATCACGACGCTGCAGGGCAAGCTGATCGGCGCTTCGGTGTTCGTGGCGGTGATCCTGTTCTTCTTCCTCGGCACGTTGCGGCCGACCATCATCGCGCTGACCGCCATCCCGGTGTCGATCTTCATCACCGCGCTGGTCTTCCGCTACTTCGGGTTGTCGATCAACACGATGACGTTGGGTGGCCTGGCCATCGCCATCGGCGGGCTGGTCGACGATGCCGTGGTGGGTGTCGAAAACGTACTGCGCCGCTTGAAGGAAGACCGCGCCAAGCACCCGCACTCGCGCATCCACCCTCTGGAAGTGGTGGCGCACGCCACGATGGAAGTGCGCTCGGCGATCCTCTATGCCACGGTGATCATCGTGCTGGTCTTCATCCCGCTGTTTGCGCTGCCGGGGCTGGAAGGCAAGCTGTTCGTGCCACTCGGCATCGCGTTCATCGTGTCGACGCTGGCCTCGCTGATCGTCTCGGTCACGGTGACGCCGGTGCTCAGCTTCTACCTGCTGCCGCGGATGAAGAACCTGGACCATGGCGACACGAAAGTGCTGCGCTGGTTGAAGTCGGCCTATCAGTCGTCTCTGCAGTCCGTGCTGAATACACCGAAGGCGGCGATGGCGGCAGCCGGCGTGGCAGTAGTGGTGGCGGCGGCGGCTGTTCCGTTCTTTCCGACCACCTTCCTGCCGCCCTTCAATGAAGGTACGCTGCTAATCGGCCTGCGCCTGAATCCCGGTGTCACGCTGGCCGAAACCTCCGCGCTGGCGCGCCAGGCCGAAGTGCTGGTGAGCCAGGTGCCCGAGGTCACGCACGTGGGCCGGCGCAGCGGCCGCGCCGAACTGGACGAACACGCCGAAGGGGTGCACGTCAGCGAGCTCGACGTCGGCCTGAAGCCCACCGCCGAGCTGACGCGCACGATGGACGAGATCAAGGCCGACATCCGCGCGCGGCTGATCAACCTGCCCGCCGCACTGGAGATCGGCCAGCCGATCTCGCACCGCATCGACCACATGCTGTCGGGCGTGCGTTCGCAGATCGCCATCAAGATCTTCGGCGAGGACCTGGACGCGCTGCGTGGCCAGGCCGATGTGCTGCGCGCGAAGCTGGCCGCCATCCCCGGCATCGCGACCTGCAGATCGAGAAGCAGGTGCTGGCGCCGCAGATCAAGGTGCGGGTGGACTACGCCGCCGCGGCCCAGTACGGCGTGCCCGCTCCCCAGGTGCTGACCACGCTGCAGAACCTGGTCGAAGGCGAGAAGATCACGCAGATCGTCGAGGGCAGTCGGCGATTTGCGCTGGTGGTGCGGCTGCCGGAATCGGCCCGCTCGGTCGAGGGCCTGGGCCAGATCCTGATCGAGACGCCGAACGGCCGCATCCCGCTGTCGAAGATCGCGACCATCGAAGACGGCGACGGCCCGAACCAGATCAGCCGCGACGACGGCAAGCGGCGAATCGTGCTGTCGGCCAATGCGTCGGGGCGGGCCTTGTCGGAGATCGTGGCCGACATCCGCAGGGTGGTGGCCGAGACGAAGCTGCCCGAGGGCTACTTCATCACCCTGGGCGGCCAGTTCCAGGCGCAGGAGGAAGCCTCGCGCCTGGTCGGCCTGCTCAGCATCGTGTCGCTGACGCTGATGTTCGTGGTGCTCTACAGCCGCTACAAGTCCAGTGTGCTGGCGGCGCTGATCATGGTGAACATTCCTTTGGCGCTGGTCGGTGCGGTGCTGGGTTTGTGGCTCTCGGGCCAGCCCTTGTCCGTTGCCGCACTGGTGGGCTTCATCACCCTGGCCGGCATCTCGGTGCGCAACGGCATCCTGAAGGTCAGCCACTACATCAACCTGATGCGCTTCGAGGGTGAGAACTTCGACCACAAGATGATCCTGCGTGGCTCGCTGGAACGGCTGAGCCCGGTGCTGATGACGGCGCTGGTGACGGCCTTCGCGCTGGCGCCGCTGCTGTTCGAGGCCGAGCAGCCCGGCACCGAAGTGCTGCACCCGGTGGCCGTCGTGATCTTCAGCGGCCTCATCAGCTCCACCCTGCTCGACACCTTCCTCACACCCGCGATGTTCTGGCTCTTCGGCCGCAAGCCTGCCGAAGCGTTGATGGACAGCAAGGATGCCGAAGCACTTTGATCCCTTCCCCCTGTCAATGTTTTCCAACCCCTGAAAGGACTCTCATGAAGACGACAACCCTCCTCGCGGCCCTTGCCCTGACCCTGGCCGGCACGGCCTTCGCTGCCGGCGGACACGACCATTCGCCCAAGCATGGCGGCGTGGTCGCCGAGGCCAAGGACATGGACTACGAACTGGTCGCCAAGCCAGCCGCGATCCAGTTGCACCTGCGCGACCACGGCAAACCGGCTGACGTGTCAAAGGCCAGCGCCAAGCTGACCTTGCTGACCGGTGCCGAGAAGCAGGAAGTCGAGCTGAAGCCAGCTGGCGACAAGCTCGAAGCAACCGGCAGTTTCAAGGTCGGCCCGGGCACCAAGGCCGTTGCTGTCGTCACCATGTCCGGCAAACCGGCCGGCACGGTGCGTTTCACGATCAAGTAGGGAACGCCGCCGTGGACCACTCCAGACTTCCCCAACGCAGAACCCTGTTGATTGGCCTGGCGGCAGTCGGGTTGGTCCCGCTCGCGGGCTGCATGACCAAACCGATGCGCCCGGCCAACGCGGACGGCACCTACTGCTTTGCGATCGGCAAGTGGCACAGCCGCAAGCTCACCTGCACGACGGCGCCCATCCCGCCGGAGCAGGTCGAGATGGCGGCAAAGCGGTTTGAAGCTGTGCCAGACATGCTGACCGTGTATGTCGTTCGCAAGCGCTGGGGGGACGCGAGGAACGCGGTCAGGCTGACGCCAGACATGGGCTCTGCCATCGTGACGGTCCCCGAGTCCTTCGTGCGGCTTCGCCTCAAGCCTGGATCGCACACGCTGGCGGCAGCTTGGGACGAAGGGCGTGCATCCATCGACATCGCAGGCGCAGCAGGTGACGTTGTCTTCATCGAACTGGTCGGTTCGGTCTGGTCGTGGGGCAGCAGTTACCGGCTAGAGCGCGGCGACCCCACGGAATCGCGTGCTCGGGCTGCGCCTCTGCGCCTGGTCGCGGATGTTGGCTAATTGCGCTTGAGCGCCTGCCTTCTCAACGGGTGTGCCGGCTTCGCGATGCCAGCCTATTTGCCTGCAACCCGTTGCATGTGGAGCGACAGCGCGGGTGGAGTTGCCGTTGTCCGATGTTCCCTGACCTCGGCCGACTCGACACAAGAACGGGAGGCGCGCGATGAGGATGCAGCTGCCGGATGCAGCGATCGCACAGACGATGCTGTGGATCTGGGTGGCCGTCGTGGTCGTCGCTCTCGTGCTGGTCGCGCTTTGGCGTCGATGGCGGAGGGCCCACCCACCGCCGAAACCCGAACAGAAGCTCACCTACAGCCAATCGCTGTCGAAGCGGCTGTCGGCTGCCCGCCGCGACGGCAAAGGCAAACGGCAACGCGGGCCACCAGATGCTGGTGGCCCGCACGAGCGCTGAGGCTTGCCGGGTGCTCAGCCGCCGCGTTGCAGGTCCATCCGCGCGCGGCGCTGTTCGGGCGACTCGTTCAGCAGCTCGGCGATCACCTGCTGGCGGGTCTTGCCGGGCCCAGTGGCCTTCATGGGCAACGGCGTGTTGCGCTGCATCAGTGCGAGCGTGCCGTCCTTGCGAGCCGCCTCGACCTCAGCCATCACCTGGCCACGTGTCTTGGTGCCCTTCCAGTGGTCGGGGTGCTCGGTGTACCCGGCGTCAGTGTTAGCGGGGTGATACAGGGAGTTGGCCTGCGCCATCACCGGCAGCGTCATGGCCAGCGCAACGAGGGGCAAGGCGGCGTGTTTGCGAAAGTTCATGGTCAGGGTTCCTTGAAGAAGAGGTTGCCTGCGACCTTGTGTCGCGGCATGCCCGATGGCATGACCATGACTTTAGAAACCAGCCTCCAACAAGACTCGGTCCAGCAGATGACAAGTCGGTCACTTGCTGGGGTCGCCAAATGAGGGCTTCAACGGCATGAGACTGTTGGTGATTGAAGACGAGGTGAAGCTTGCCGAATACCTGCGCAAGGGGCTGACCGAAGAAGGCTACGTCGTGGACGTGGCGCACAACGGCGTCGACGGTCTGCACCTGGCGATGGAGGCTGACTACGACCTGCTCGTGCTGGACGGCATGCTGCCCGGCATCGACGGGCTGGGCTTGCTGGCCGCCCTGCGCCAGAGCAAGCAAACGCCTGTGCTGATGCTCACGGCGCGCATCCGGGTCGCGGACCGTGTCAGGGGTCTGCAAGGGGGTGCAGACGACTACCTCGTCAAGCCGTTCGCGTTCTCCGAACTGGTGGCCCGGATCCAGGTTCTGCTGCGCCGCGCGCGGCCGGCGCGCGATGCTGAAGGTGCCACGGTCCTGGGTCTGTCTGACCTCGAGATGGACCTGATGCGCCGCAAGGCCACCCGGGCCGGCCAAAGGCTCGACCTCACAGCCAAGGAGTTCACCCTGCTGGCATTGCTGCTACGTCGCCAGGGCGAGGTGTTGTCCCGCACCGAGATTGCGGAGCAGGTCTGGGACATCAACTTCGACAGCGCAACCAATGTCATCGACGTGGCGGTACGCAGGTTGCGCGGCAAGCTCGACGCGCCCTTCGAGCGCACGCTGCTGCATACGGTGCGCGGCATGGGTTACGTGCTGGAGGAGCGCGAGGAATGAGCAGGAGCCGCGTCGGCTCCCTTGGGCGGCGGCTGTCGACATGGCTGGCGCTTCAGAGTCTGGCCGGGCTCTCCGTGGTCTGCGTCGCGGTCTACGCCGTCACGCACATGAACTTCGAGGCCCGGCAGATCGAGGCGCTGAGGCAGAAGCAGGCGCAGGTGCGGCACTTGCTCACCGAAGAGACGCAGCGCGGTGACGCCAGCACGCTGACCCACAAGCTCGACGACTTCTTCGTCGGCCACCAGGATCTGGCCTTGTCGCTGGTGCGGCCCGATGGCGGCGTCTTCTACCAGCGCGCCGTAGGTGCGTCATCCCCCGGTAGCGCGCGCGTGGTCCGCTTTGAAGTGGCTTCGCTGGCCACCGCACCGGACAAGCTGACCGCCGTCCTGACACTGGACACAGGCGATGACCGCCAATTGCTGCGTCGGCTCGCACTCACCCTTCTGGCAGCTGCCCTGAGCGGCGCCGCGTTGGTCTCGGTGGGCGGAATTGTGCTGGTGCGCCTGGGGCTGCGCCCCGTGCGTGAACTGGTGGAGCAGACACGCCTGCTTGCGGCAGATACGCTGCATCGGCGCCTGGATGGCTCAGGCCAGGCCGAAGAACTCGAACCCCTGATTGCGCAGTTCAACGAACTGCTCGGCCGCTTGTCACAGGCCTATGAGCAGCTCGAAGGATTCAATGCCGATGTGGCGCATGAGTTGTGCACCCCGCTGGCCACCCTGATCAGCAGCACCGAACTGGCGCTGCGCAGGGCTCGCGGTGCCGACGAACTGCGCGAGGTGCTCGGGTCGAACCTGGAAGAACTGCAGCGCGTGGCTGGCATCGTGCAGGACATGCTCTTTCTCTCGCAGGCTGATCGTGGCAGTTCGGCGCGGCGCGTGGCGACGGCCAGCCTGGCCGGGGTGGCCCGGCAGGTGGCTGACTATCACGACGCCGCGCTGGACGATGCCGGAGTTCGGGTCGAGGTCATCGGCGACACCGGCGGAGAGTTTGATCTGCCGCTGTTGCAACGAGCGCTATCAAACCTGGTCGCCAATGCAACGCGCTACGCGGACCACGGCTCGACGATTCGCATCGAGATCGATGCCCTGACGGGCGGCGAAGTGCGGTTGGCTGTGGCCAATCAAGGTGCGACTATCGAACCGGCCCACCTGCCACGGTTGTTTGATCGGTTCTTCCGCGGCGACCGCGCCCGCAGCGGAGCGCATCAGAACCACGGGCTGGGTCTGGCCATCGTCGCTGCGATCGCCCGCATGCATGGCGGCCGGCCCTTTGCAAGTTCAGCCAACGGCACCACCTCGATCGGCTTCACCCTGCTGCCCGCGACGGGTGTTTCAGTGGCGCCCTCCGCTACGGCGCCTTCACCTTCTTGATCTCCTGGTCGACCAAGCTCGCAGCTGCGCCTCGCCGAAGTCACGCAATGGTGTGCCATTGACGAAGAACCCCGGTGTCCTGTCCACCTTCAATGCCTTCATGTCGGCGATGTCCTGTGCCAGAAGCTGGGCCACCGCGGGGCTGTCGGCGTCGGCCCGGGCCTTCGCCATGTCCAGGCCGAGGTCCGTGATGAGGTCCCAGATCAGCTCGGGTCTGGCGTTGCCGTGCGCCGCCCACTGGGGCTGGCCAGCCAGTGCCCGCTCGACCGCCGGCCAGTACTGGCCCTGCAGCCTCGCCGCTTCCAGAATCTTCACTGCGGTGTCCGAACCCTGATGAAGGGGCGCATGCCGCACGACCAGCCTGACCTGTCCAAAGCTTGAAGTGACGATGGTCTTGACCAGCGGATAGAAGGCCCGACAGGTTTCGCAGGCCGGGTCGAAGAACTCGACGATGGTGACCTTGGCAGCCGGATTGCCAAACACGGGTGAACTTGCCCTGACCAGCGCATCGCTGTTCGACTGGGCGGCTTGGCTCACCTGCTGCGTTTCGCGACCCTTGAAGACAACGGCCCCCGCGATGAACGCGACCACGACGGCCATCACGGAAGCGACAACGATCCACTGCTTATTCATGCTTTTACCCTTCTGTTAGCAACCCACAGCAGCGCAAGAATGCCCGTGAATGCGATGGCGGAGAGCAAGGGGATCGGCACGACTCCGGCCACTTGCACTTCGGCGTCTGCACAGGAACCGCCCTTGCCGCATGGCACCAGCCCGTCGGTCACGACGCCCCAGAACACGGCGCAGTGGTAGACCGCCATGACCCAGCCTGCCCAGGCGAAGGGCCACGCATACCGGATGCTGCGACCATCGGCTTCCAGCAGGCCCAATCCCAGGATCACCGCCAGCGGAAACATGGCGATGCGCTGGTACCAGCACAACACGCAAGGCGTCATGCCCATCACTTCACCCAGGAACAAGGCACCTGCCGTCGCAAGCAGCGCGATGAGCCACGCTGCGAACAACGGCGCCCAGTGTCTTTGCGCAGCCGGCATCACCGCTCCTCGTCGCGCAGCAGTCGTTCGAGCTCCGGCGGCAGCGCCATCGGCTCGAACGGGCTGACGTTCGATGCGCCGGTGTTGCCCAGGGGCAGGCGGCCGCTCAGGTGTCCGATGGGGGTCAGCGCCAGGCGCAGCAACTGCCCGCGAAGTTCTCGGCCGTCACGCAGGACCCACGCCGCACGGAGCATCAGCAGGTGCACACGCAGGTGCGGGCCGATCTCGCGCTGACCCAGCACATGGGCACGCTCCAGCATGGCCATCGCGGCGCCCGGACTTGCTGCAGCCATCAGTCTCTCGGCCTCGGACAAAGCCGCATCGTAGGCCACGGCGCGGGGCGACATCAGGCTCACCGGCTCTGCACGCCGGCCTTCAGCAGGCGCAGCCCGTTGACCACCACCAGCAGGCTGGCGCCCATGTCGGCGAACACCGCCATCCACATCGAGGCGTTGCCAAACACCGCCAGCACCAGGAACACCGCCTTGATTCCCAGGGCGAGCGCGATGTTCTGCCACAGCACCGCATGCGTGAATTTCGACAGACGCACCGTCTCGGCGATGCGTCGCAGGTCGTCATTCATCACCACCACGTCGGCTGCTTCCATCGCGGTGTCGGTGCCGGCTGCACCCATGGCCACTCCTATGTCGGACTGGGCCAGCGCCGGCGCGTCGTTGATGCCGTCGCCAGTCATCGCCGTCATGCCGTGCTCGGCCTGCAGCGCCTTGATGGCAGCTAGCTTGTCTTCCGGCAGCAGGTTTCCCCGCGCCTCGGCGATGCCCGCCTCGTGCGCGATGGCCGTGGCGGTGGCCTGGTTGTCGCCAGTCAGCATCACGGGGGTGATGCCCAGGGCCTTCAGCTCGGCAACCGCCTCGCGCGATGAAGGCTTGATGGTGTCGGCCACCGCAAAGAGAGCCACCGGGCCGGTGTCGGACGCCAGCAGGCTGACCGTGCGGCCGGCCTCTTCGTGCGTGCGCAGCACGGCCTCGAGCGCGGGCGAACACTGGCCACGCTCTTCGATCAGCTTGTGATTGCCCAGCACCCAGAGTTTGCCGCCGATTTCCGCCTGCACGCCGCGGCCGGCGATGGCCTTGAAGTCCTTGGCTTGCACGCTGTTGGATTTGAGCCCAGCCGCAATCGCGCGTGACACCGGGTGGTCGGAGTGGCCTGCCAGCACTGCCGCCGTGTGTTCGGCCGTGGCCGCGTCCATGCCGGCCGCCATGGCCGTGTCCAGCACCTTCCACTCCACCAGCTTCGGCTTGCCTTCGGTGATCGTCCCGGTCTTGTCGAGCGCGATGGCCTTGAGATTGCGGGCGCCTTCCAGGTACACACCGCCCTTGATCAGGATGCCGCGCCGGGCCGCGGCCGCCAGGCCGCTGACGATGGTCACCGGCGTCGAGATCACCAGCGCGCAGGGGCAGGCGATGACCAGCAGCACGAGCGCTTTGTAGATGGATTGCATCCACGTCCAGTCCAGCAGCCAGGGCCCCAGCAGGGCCACCGCCAGTGCAACGACGAAGACGGCCGGGGTGTAGACCGCAGCGAAGCGGTCCACGAAGCCCTGGGTGGGCGCGCGCGTGCCCTGGGCTTCTTCCACGGCGTGGATGATGCGTGCCAGGGTCGAGTTCGAGGCCAGTGCCGTGACACGGAACTCGAAGCTGCCGGTGTCGTTGATGGTGCCGGCAAACACCGGGTCGCCCACGGCCTTGTCCACCGGGATGCTCTCGCCCGTGACGGGTGCCTGGTTGATGCTGGTGCTGCCGGCGGTCAGGACACCGTCCATGGGCACCCGCTCGCCCGGCCGCACCTGCAGCACCGCGTCGAGCGCCACGCTCGCCACCGGCTGCGTCAACCAGGTGCCGTCGGCCTGGCGCACAGCGGCTTCTTCGGGCGCCATCTCCAGCAGGCCCTTGATCGCATTGCGGGCGCGGTCCACCGCGCGCGCTTCGATGGCTTCGGCGATGGCGTAGAGGGCCATGACCATGGCGGCTTCGGGCCATTGACCGATGGCGAAGGCGCCCGTGACAGCCACGGTCATCAGCGCGTTGATGTTCAGCCGCCCGCGCAACAGCGCAGTCAGCCCCTTCTTGTAGACATCGAAGCCTGCCAGCCAGATGGCAGCGGCGGCCACCGCGAGGCCGATGCCTTTCCAGATTTGCGTGTCCGGCGCGAAGTAGCCCACCAGCTCGGCGGCAATCGCGAGCAGCAACGCCATCCCCAGGCGCCCGTAGCCTACCGGCCCAAAGGCGTGGTCCTGCCCGTGATCGTGCCCATCATCGGCCGCGTGTTCGGGTGCGGCGCCGGGCTTGCCCTCGGCCAGCGGCTGCGGATCGAAACCTGCCTTGCGGATGGCCGCCACGGCCAGTTCCAGCGCTGGCCCCGGTGCATCGAGCGCCAGGCTGCGCTGCCCGAGCTGGAAGGTCAGCGCCCGAATCCCGCTGATGCCCTCAACGGCGCGCCGAATCTCTGACTCCTCCGCTGCGCAGTCCATCGTCGGCACCCTAAAGCGTGCCCAGCCCGCACCCGGCGGTGGCACTGCGGCGGCAGTTGCGGCAGGCGCAGCGGGCACTTCGCAAGCGCCGCAGGGGGCAAGGCTATCCACTGACGGAGGAGCCCTGTCGGGGGTACTGCGACGGGTGCAACGGGGTTTTCGGAACGGTTCACGGTGGCATCCTTCAATCGGCAGACTGCATTGAAAACCCTGAAGTCGGTGTAAGGTCAAGCCCTATTCGACATCGAGGGGACACCATGCGCATCGGAAACTTGGCTGAAGCCACCGGCACGCCCGTCGAAACCATCCGCTTCTACGAGCGCGAAGGCCTGATTCCAGCGGCACAACGCAGCGACAACAACTACCGCATGTACACCGCGGCGCATGCCGAGCGGCTGGCTTTCATCCGCCATTGCCGTAATCTGGACATGGCGCTGGACGAGATCCGCTCTCTGCTGCGCTTGCGAGATGCGCCGCCTGAGGACTGCGGCGAAGTCAACCAGCTGCTGGACGAGCACATCGGGCATGTTGCGCAACGCATCCGCGAGTTGCGCGCGCTGGAAAAGGATCTGAAGGCACTGCGGGCACGCTGCAGTTCGCCGCACTCGCTCGACGAGTGCGGCATCCTGAATCAGCTGGACAGTGTCGCTGCCCAAGGCCCCAAGGCAGCAACCCACCGGCACATACGTGGATCGCACTGACCTCGCGGGCAACGACGCCTGAACCTCCGACGCCACGCCGGCGCTCTGACTGCCATGGCCATGACGGCCAGAGCGGCATGAAGCCCGAACATGACGCATCTGTCATCTGCCGGTCCCAGGTCTGTTGGTCACCGGTTTCTAGAGTCCTTGCTGATGCCACCAGCGGCATTGCCAGCCATGCAGCGGCATGGCCGGGAAACATCAGACAAGGACAAGTCATGCAGAAAACCCGACTCTTCGCCGCCATCGCCCTGTGCGGCGTGGCCGCCGCACCGCTTGCCAGCCTCGCCGCCGGCGCAGATACGTTTGCCAACGGGCAGTCCTACTATGGCCAACCGACCTCGCCGCAGGCCGCCACGCGGGCGGTCGATCTGGGATCAGCCAGCAGGATCAACGTCGCCTATGGGGAGTCGGTGACTTTTCGCAGCGGGGGTCAGCTGTTCACCTGGACTTTCAATGGGCTCGACCGTCGTGCGGTCGATGTCACCAAGATCGCCCCGGCAGGCTTCCCCACCAAGCCGCTCGTGGTTTATGTCGGTCTGAACCCGGCCAATCGCAGATAGTGCGCGCTGGCGCGTACATCGACGACGACAGTCCGAGGCGGGAGGCCTTCAACATCGTCTTCTCGATGCCAGTGGGCACGCCGCCAGAGGCGGTGCTTGCGGCCACGGCCGAGGCCGCGCGCGGCCGCCCTGCACGCAATGAAATTCGAGGGCGACCGTTCAACGGGCACGCGAACCGCGCCTGCTCCAATGCGAGATCGAACTCGTAGGCCTAGTCGTTAGCGCGAAGGGCATCGGCGCCCTTCGGAGGCCAGACGATCGCATAACGACTTCGGGTCTGCAAATGGAGTAGCTGGCCCAGTAAGCCCCTTCGAACCGACGGGTGCCAGGTCGCGAACTTCTTCACGTGGCGTCGGCGGTCAAGGGCGAAGGGCGTCGTGAAGAAATTCTGAACCACCAAGACTCGAAACCCGCTGTCCCCGCAGGTCGCAACGTGCTTCGTTAAACTCTCACTTCCATGCGCCGCTCCGCCGTTCTTCTCGTCATGCTGTTCGCCATGCTCTGGCAAACGGTGGCCGTGGCACGCGCCGGCTCGACGATGAACGCCCTTGCCGACATGGAACATGCTTCGCTCCATTGGCAGGAAGAAGGTCACCATCATCATGAGGATGGGTCCTACCACCTGGACGATTCGAACGCTTCGGCACAGCACGTGCTCAGCGATCACTTGAGCGCGACAGCGGCATTCACGGTTACGGCGTCGCACCACTTCCCTCACATTGGTTCGGCCGCTCCCGGCGGACTGCACGAGAGCGTCGTGCCCGACCCCACCCTCGACGGCCTACTCCGGCCGCCTCGGCCCCGCTCCTGACCCGCCTTCACGGCGGGCGTCCACCCATGGACGCCCGGCCCGCCGGACCGGTTCCCCACGCAAGCATTTGTCCGCCCTGGCGTGACTTGAACTATGCGTACGGCCGGCCCCGGCTGTTGAATCGTCAGGAGCATTGTGAGACTTTCCATTTGGCTGTCTGCCGGCATCATCGCGGGCGGTCTGGCCGGCGGGGCCGTCGGGGCCCAGCCTGCCGCATCTCCGGGTAGCCCCCCGGCCGCCCTACCGTCCCCGGCCTATGAAACTGCCGGCAGCATCACGCTTCGCGCCGCCCTGGACGCCGCGTGGCAACGCGCCGTCGCCGCCCGCGAAAGCCAGGGTCAGCGCCGTCGTGCAGAGGCCGACCGAACCGCCGCAGGCAGCTTCTGGGCCGCGCCTCCATCACTGGAACTGAGCCACCGAAACGACCGCCTGCAAAGCAACGCGGGCCGGCGCGAGACCGAAATCAGTGTGGCCGTTCCTCTTTGGCTGCCCGGCCAGAAGGCGGCCCGCGCGGGAACCGCGGACGCTGCGGCAGCACAGGCACTTGCTGCAGAGCAGGTAGCCCGCCTGCGCCTGGTGGGCGAATTGCGTGAAGCGGCGTGGCAACTCGCCGCGTTGCAGGCCGAGGCGGCCCAGGCCGAGATACAGATCCAGGCACTGAAGCAGCTCGCCGCCGACGTGGAGCGCCGCGTGCGTGCTGGCGATCTGGCGCGGGCCGACTTACTGGCCGCCCAGGCCGAGTTGCTGGCGGCGTCCGCGCTTCAGTCCGACGTGAGCCAGCGCCTGCAGGCCGCGCGTGCGCGCTGGACTCTGCACACGGGGCTGGCTGCAACGCCCGATGTGTCCGTCGAGGCCCTCGAAGGGGCCCCTCGTCCGGCCGCATCGCACCTGGAGCTGCAACTCGCCAGCCAGTCCACCGAACTGGCACGCAAGCGCGTGGAACTCATGCGCCATTCGCGGCGCGACGCCCCCGAACTGACTGTGGCGTACGCCAGGACGTGCCCGGCCGCGCCGAAAGCTCCCAAGGCAGCCTGGTCGTCGGACTGCGCCTGCCCTTCGGCACCGACGACCGCAACCGGCCGCTGGAAGCGGCTGCACTGGCCGAGCTGGACGTGGCCGAGACCCACGAGCTGAGACTGCGCGAACGCCTCGACAGCGACATTGCCGCCGCACGCGATGCGCAGCGATCGGCTGAGGCTCATCTCGACGCCGAGACCGCCCGTGCCCGCCTGCTGCGCGAACGCGCCAGCCTGATCGACAAGTCCTTCCGTGCCGGCGAGACGCCGCTGCCCGACCAGCTGCGTGCGCTCGCTGCCGCATCGCAGGCCGACAGCGCCGTCGCCCGCCAGACCGCCGCACTGGGCCTCGCCCGCGCCCGCCTCCAACAAGCCCTCGGACTCCTCCCATGAACAACCACCTCCAAATCCGCACTCCGATGCCACTGCGCGCGCTTTCCGTCATGGCCCTGGCCGCATTGCTGCTTGTCGCCAATGCGCCCGCCCTTGCCGCCCCTGGCGCCCACGGCCCCAATGGCGAACACCTCGACGGCCCGACCACCATGCGCGCGGCATCGGCCCTGCCGCGTGTCGAAGCCAAGTCGGAAACCTTCGAACTGGTCGCCGAACTGCGCGCCAGCGAACTGGCCATCGTGGTCGACCGCTACGAGTCCAACGAGCCCGTGCTGGGCGCGAAGCTCGAAGTCGAGAGCGGCACGCTCAAGGCGGTGGCTGCGTTCCGTGCGGAGCAAGGCGACTACGCCGTCACCGACGCGGCGCTGTTGAAGGCGCTGGCGGCGCCGGGCGAGCACGGCCTCGTCTTCACGCTCGTGGCCGGCAGCGACAGCGACCTGCTCGACGGAACGCTGATGAGCTCCGCGGGGCGCGTGGCCACCGCAGCGGCGAAGGACGACCACGGGCACGCCCACGGCAACGACGACCACGGCCATGGACACGACCACGAACTGGAGCGCGCCGCCTGGATCGGCGCGGGTGTTGCAGCCCTGGGCCTGATCGGCGGCATCGCCTGGTGGCGGCAGCGGCGCCGCGACGCCGGCAAGATGCAGGGAGGCCTGTGATGACGCGGCTGGAATCGACTCGACCCTGGCTGCGGGCCATGGCCAGCGCCACGGCGCTGGCTGCGAGCGTGCTCTGCGCTTCGCCAACGCTTGCCGCCCCCGGCGCCCACGGCCCCAACGGCGAACACCTCGACGCCCCTGGCGCGGCCGTCAACGCCTCTGGCCTGGCGCGCCTGCCCGATGGCAGCGTCAACGTGCCCAAGATCGCCCAGCGGCGCATGGCCATCCGCACCGTGCTGGCACCCGAGTCCGAAGCCGCAGCCTCGGTCGAGATGCCTGGCCGGGTGGTGATGGACCCGAACGCCAGTGGGCGTGTTCAAGCCGCGCATGGCGGGCGCATCGAGGCCGGCCCCAAGGGGCTGCCCGTCGCTGGCCAGTCGGTGAAGCGCGGCGAGGTGCTGGCGTATGTGCGCCATCACGCCGAGCCCTATGCGTTGGGCACGCAACAGGCCCAGGTCGCCGAACTGAGGGCGCAGCGTGAACTGGCCGAGCAGCGCTTGAAGCGCCTCGAAGGGCTGGAAGGCACGGTGCCGCGCAAGGAGATCGACGCTGCGCGCACGGACGCCAGGAGCCTGGCCGAGCGCGAGCGCAGCATCAGTGGCAGCCTGGTGGCGCGAGAAGCGCTCACCGCACCGGTGAGCGGCGTGATTGCCCGTGCCGACCTGGTGGTGGGCCAGGTCGTCGAGTCGCGCGACGTGCTGTTTGAGGTGGTGGACCCGGCACGCATGCTGGTGGAGGCCACCACCGCCGACGCCAAGGTGGCCGCCCGCGTGGCGGGTGCTTCGCTGCAGGGTGTGCCGGAAGTGAGCTTGCGCCTGCTGGGCGCGTCGCGCTCGCTGCGCGACGGCGTGTTGCCGATCACCTTCGCAGTGAGTGCCGCGAAATCGGGCGCAGCCCTTCCCCTGGCCATCGGCCAGCCGGTCACCGTCGTCGCGCAATCGACGGAGCGCATCAAGGGCGTGGTGCTGCCGGCGCAGGCCGTGGTGCGCAACCCGTCCAACGAGCCCATCGTCTGGATCAAGTCGGGTGCCGAGCGCTTCATCCCGCAGCCGGTGCAGTTCAGGCCGCTGGATGCTGGCACGGTGGTGGTGACTCAGGGGCTGAGCGCGGACAACCGCGTCGTCGTCCAGGGCGCGCCGCTGATCGCGCAGATCCGCTGAACGGGAGCGACCCTCATGTTCAACTGGATCGTTCGCTACAGCCTGCACAACCGCCTGTTCGTGCTGGCCGTCGCGGTGCTGTTGATGGTCTACGGGGCAATAACGGCCTGGCGCACGCCGGTCGACGTCTTCCCCGACCTCAACAAGCCGCTGATCACCGTGCTGACGGAGGCCGGCGGCATGGCGCCGGAGGAAGTCGAGCAGCTCGTCACCTTCCCGCTGGAGACCGCGCTCAACGGCATGCCGGGCGTGACCCGCGTTCGAAGCACCTCCGGGGTGGGCCTTTCGCTGGTCTATGCCGAGTTCGACTGGGGCACCGACATCTACCGCAACCGCCAGCTGGTGGCCGAGCGGCTGGCCATCGTGCGTGCGCAAATGCCCGGCGACATCACGCCGGTGATGGGGCCGGTGTCGTCGATCATGGGCGAGGTGATGCTCGTCGCACTGCCCCTGGTCCCGGGTGATGGGAAGGCACCCGTGGCCACGCCCATGCAGGCCCGGGAGTACGCCGACTTCGTGCTGCGCCCGCGGCTGCTCTCGATCCCGGGCGTGTCGCAGGTCATCCCCATCGGCGGCGAGGTGCGCACGCTGCGTGTGGCGCCCGACACGGCGCGCATGGCGCAGTTCGGCGTTTCGCTGACGCAGGTCGAGCAGGCGCTGAAGGGCTATGCCGCCAATGCCGGCGGCGGCTTCATCGACCTCAACAGCCGCGAGTACCTGATCCGCCACCTGGGCCGTACGAACCGCGCCGAGGACTTGGGCGGCGTCGCGGTGGCCTGGAAGGACGGCCGCGCGATCCTGATGGAGCAGGTGGCCACGGTGTCCTTCGCGGCGGGGCTGAAGCGCGGCGATGCCGGCTACAACGGCCTCCCGGCCGTCGTGATCAGCATCCAGAAGCAGCCCGATGCTGACACGGTCAAGCTCACCGCGCAGATCGAGTCGGCACTCACCGAGCTGAAGCAGGGCCTGCCCAAGGGCATGGCAGAGCCGCGTGTGCTGTTCCGCCAGGCCGACTTCATCAAGGCCTCGATCGGAAACGTCGCCGAGGCACTGCGCGACGGCGCCATCATGGTCGCCATCGTCCTGTTCGCCTTCCTGCTTTCGGTGCGCACGACGGTCATCTCGCTGGTGGCGATCCCGCTGTCGCTGGCGGTCACGGCGCTGGTGTTCCAGTGGCTGGGCCAGTCGATCAACGTGATGACCCTCGGGGGACTTGCCATCGCCATCGGCGAGCTGGTCGATGACGCGGTGGTGGATGTCGAGAACATCCTGCGGCGCTTGAAGCAGAACCGACTGGCTGCGAACCCGTTGTCGGTCCTGGAAGTGGTGCGACGCGCCAGCGTCGAGGTGCGCTCGGGCATCGTCTACGCGACCGTGATCGTGGTGCTGGTCTTCGTGCCGCTGTTCGCGCTGCCAGGTATCGAGGGGCGCCTGTTCACGCCGCTTGGCATCGCCTATATCGTGTCCATCCTCGCGTCGATGCTGGTCTCGATGACGGTCACGCCGGTGATGTGCTACTACCTGCTGCCGACGATGAAGCGCCTGGACCATGGCGACAGCCCGCTGGTGGCCTGGCTCAAGCGCCAGGACACCCGGCTGCTCACCTGGTCCTTCAGCCGAGCGAAGCTGCTCATCGGCCTGGCCGTGCTCGCGGTGGCCGGTGCCGCGGCGACGGTGCCCTTCTTCCCGCGCGCCTTCCTGCCGGCCTTCAACGAGGGCTCGCTGGTGCTGGGCCTGGTGATGCAGCCAGGCACCTCGCTGGTCGAGGCCAACCGGATCGGCGCGGTGGCCGAGACGCTGATCCGACAGGTGCCCGAGGTCACGCAGGTCGGCCGCCGCACTGGCCGCGCCGAGCTCGACGAACACGCCGAAGGCGTGCACTCGGCCGAGATCGACGTGGACCTCAAGCGCAGCGAGCGCGACCGCGAGACCATCATGGCCGACATCCGCGAGCGGCTCTCGTCGCTGCCGGGACAGGCCACGATCGGCCAGCCCATCAGCCACCGGCTGGACCACCTGCTGTCGGGGGTGCGGGCGCAGATCGCGGTGAAGATCTTCGGCGACGACACCGACACGCTGCGCGGCCTGGCCGAAGAGATGCGCGGCAAGCTGGCGACGGTGCCGGGCCTGGTCGACCTGACCGTCGAGAAGCAAGTGCTGATCCCGCAGATCACCGTGCGTCTGGACCACCGCAAGGCGGCGCAGATGGGCCTGTCACCCGGCGAGGCCATCCGTGTGCTGCAAGCGCTGACCGATGGCGCACACGGTGCCGACATCGTCGACGGCCCGCGCCGCTACGAGCTGGTGCTGCGCCTGCCCGACCAGCAGCGCAGCCCGCAGGATCTGGCGCGCACGCTGATCGACACCCCTGCCGGGCGCATCCCGGTGTCCAGCATCGCGACCGTGGAAGAGACCGATGGCCCGAACCAAATCGGCCGCGAGAACGGCCGGCGCCGCATCATCGTCTACGCCAACACCGACGGCGGTGACATGGGGCGGGTGATCGCGGACATCCGGGAGATCATCAAGAAGACGCCCTTGCCACCGGGCAACTTCATCAGTCTCGAAGGGCAGTTCCAGGCCCAGGAGCAGGCCACGCGCCTGATCGCCGGCCTGTCGGTCGTGTCGCTGGCGATGATGTTCCTGGTGCTGTACAGCCGATACCAGTCGGTGGTTCTGGCCGGCATCGTCATGGCCAACATCCCGCTCGCGCTGATCGGTTCGGTGACGGCGATGTGGATCGCGGGTGTGAGCCTGTCGGTGGCATCCATGGTGGGCTTCATCACGCTGGCCGGCATCGCCACGCGCAACGGCATCCTGAAGATCAGCCACTACATCAACCTCGTCAAGTTCGAGGGTGAGAGCTTCAGCCAGGCCATGATCGTGCGCGGCTCGCTGGAGCGGCTGACGCCAGTGCTGATGACGGCGCTGGTGGCGGCCTTCGCGCTGACGCCGCTGCTGCTGGCGGCCGATGCCCCGGGCAAGGAGATCCTGCATCCGGTGGCGGTGGTGATCTTCGGCGGGCTGGTCAGCTCGACGCTGCTCGACACGCTGCTGACGCCGGTGCTGTTCTGGCTGTTCGGCGAGAAGGCCACGAAACGGCTGACCCAGTCCGAGCCCGAATCACCGGACGGCGCGCCAGAAGCCCAGGAAGCCTATTGAGTTGAAACCAGGCCCGGCGGCGCCGCCTGCTCCAGTGCGCCGCACCCTCGAAGGAGATCGAAGAGATGATGAAGAAACTGTTGACCGTGGTCGTGCTGGGCCTGTCGGCGCTGTCGTTCAATGCCGCCTTCGCGCATGGCGGCGGCCCGGCCAAGCACGGCGGCGTGGTGGCAACCGCCAGCGACCTGTCGTTCGAGCTGGTGGGGGCGCCCGATGGTGCCGTGATCTACGTCGAGGACCACGGCAAGCCGATGGCCCCCACGGGCATCAAGGGCAAGCTGACGGTGCTGAATGGCACCGAGAAGTCGGAAGCCGACCTGGTGGTCGCAGGCGACAAGCTCGAAGCCAAGGGCCTCAAGCTGGCCAAGGGTGCCAAGGTGGTTGCCGCACTGGTGACACCCAGCGCGAAGGCGATCACGGTGCGGTTCACCGTGCGCTGAGTTCCGATGCAGCAGTGGCCGGCGATGCCATCGGATGCCGGTGGCCGCACCCTGGTGCTGCTGACCGCCACTCCATGGCTTCACATCCTATCCCCGGGAGGGATAAGGAGATGATAGGATGTGGGCATGTCTGAAACTGACCTCCACGCCTCGCACGACGCGGTGACCAAGCGGCTCAAGCGTGCCAGCGGCCACCTTCAGAACGTGATCACGATGCTGACGGACGATCGGCCCTGCCTGGATGTGGCGCAGCAGTTGCACGCAGTCGAGCGTGCCATCGCGGCGGCGAAGAAGCAGTTGATTCACGACCACATCGATCATTGCCTCGACCACGCCGTCGGCGAACCTGCCAAGTCGACGCGGCAGGCACTCAGCGAATTCAAGGCGATCACCAAGTACCTCTGAGCCCTCCAACTCCCAGACCTGTGCCTTCAATGACATCCAGAGCCTCGCACCCGTTGCACCAGCGTCCACGCGACGCAGGTGGCATCGTGCGCCTGGTGCTGAGCTGGCTGCTGGTGGCGGTGCTGGCCGTGGATCTGATCGCATCGCCACTTCACGGCCATCGCCACGACGGAGAGTGGTCGATAGGCGGAGCGCTCTCGGCTTCCGCAGGGCATCGGAACGAACTGCACAGCCCAGACAAGGTGCACGCCGCCACGCCAGCGGATCACGACGCGCCGGAGTTCTCGCATTCAATCTCGGCGCTGCGCGGCCAGGTCCAGGCCATGGCCGATGTGCCGTCATCGGATGAAGCCGCCGCCACGCCGTTCTGGTCCGTGACGGCCCAGCGGCCGCTTTCGGTTGCTGCGGCCGCCATCTGGCCACCAGATCGGCACCGGGCCGGTTCCAGTGCCTTCCGAAGCCTGCCGCCCAACGGCAGGGCGCCGCCCCTCCACGCCTGAAGACCGCTGCGGCGCCCTGGCGCCGCACCTGCCAACCCGTTCCTGCCCGGGAGCGAGGCCTTCTGTCCGTGGAGTTCCTATGCCTGCCATCTTTCGTCCCGGCGGCGCCTTGCGCGTCGCTGTCTGCCTGTCCCTGAGCGCCTGGTTGGTGCCGGCCCCGGCAGCTGAACCCAACGCCGAGTTCGCCGTCTCGGCAGCGCAGTTGAAGACGCTTGGCGTCACGCTGCTCAAGCTCGACCAACCCGGCGCCATCGCCGGCATGGCCTACGCGGCCAAGGTGATGCTTCCCCCGGGGCAGGAACAGGTGGTCAGTGCGCCGGTGGCCGGCGTGGTCGACCAGTTGCTGGTCGGTGAACAGCAGGCCGTGAAAGCCGGGCAGCCGCTGCTCCGGCTGAACAGCCCGCAATTCGGCGAGATGCAGCTCAAGCTGCTCGAGGCCGCCAGCCGGGCGCGGCTGTCGCAGAAGACGCTGCAGCGCGAGAAGTCGCTGCTGGCCGAGGGCATCATCCCCGAGCGCCGTGTGCAGGAAGCCGAAGCTGCAGCACAGGACGATGCGGCGCGCCAGCGCCAGGCCGAGGCCGCCCTGCGCCTGGCCGGCATCGACGCCGCTTCCATCCAGCGCATCGCCGCCGGCGGTACGGTGCAGGACGGCGTGGTGGTGCGTGCCCGTGCAGCCGGGGTAGTGCTGGGCATCGATATCAAGCCCGGCCAGCGGGTGCAGGAGGCCGACGCACTGTTGCGCCTGGCCAGCCTGCAGACGCTCTGGCTCGACATCGCGATGCCGGCTGACCGCCAGCCGGCCACGTTGGCCAAGGCCGCGACGATCCAGATTGTCGGCCGCGACGCCGTGGCGATGCCGCTGTCGGTCGGCGCCGTGGTCAGCGACAGCCAGACCGTGACGCTGCGCGCGCGCGTCACCCGCGGCGCCGAACGGCTGCGTCCCGGTGAAGTGGTGCAAGCCAGGTGCCGTTCGCCGCCAACGCCGCGGGCTGGGCGCTGCCGCTGGCGGCGGTGGCGCGGCAGGATGACCAGGCTTTCGTGTTCGTGCGTACGGACAAGGGCTTCGTCGCCCGGCCAGTGAGCGTGGTGTCCAGTGCCGGCGCCTCGGTGCAGGTGGCAGGCGACCTGAAGCCGGGCCAGGAAGTGGCGACCGCATCGGTCATCGCGCTGAAGGCGGCATGGCAGGGCAAGAGCGGGGGTGACAAGTGAACCCCAGCCGCAACCCGCTGCACATGACCGGAGCCCGGCCATGCTGAACCGCCTCGTGCAATTTGCGCTCACGCAGCGCCTGTTCGTCTTGCTGGCTGCCGTGCTGCTGGCCGGCTTCGGCTGGTACGCCTTCCGCTCGCTGCCCATCGACGCCTTCCCCGATGTGTCGAGCACGCAGGTGAAGATCATCATGAAGGCCCCGGGCATGACACCCGAGGAGATCGAAAGCCGCATCGCGGTGCCGATCGAGGTTGAGATGCTGGGCATTCCGAAGCAGCGCATCCTGCGTTCGGTGACCAAGTACGGCCTGGTCGACGTGACCATCGACTTCCAGGACGGCACTGACCTCTACTGGGCGCGCCAGCAGGTGGCCGAGCGGCTGAACAACATCGTCGGCGACCTGCCCTCGGGCATCACCGGCGGCATCGCGCCCATCACCACCCCGCTGGGCGAGATGTTCATGTTCACGATCGAGGCGCCGCAGTTGACGCTGGAAGAGCGGCGCAGCCTGCTCGACTGGGTCATCCGCCCCGCGCTGCGCGCCGTGCCCGGCGTGGCCGACGTCAACGCGCTGGGCGGCAAGGTGCACAGCTTCGAGGTCCTGCCCGACCCCGCCAAGCTTCAGGCGCTGGGCCTGAGCATGGCGCAGATCAAGACGGCCATCGAGGCCAACAACCGCAACGACGGCGCGGGGCGCCTGGGCGAAGGCGGTGAGGTGCTGCTGGTGCGCACCGAGGGCAGCATCAAGACGCAGGACGACCTGCGTGCGGTCGTCGTGGCGCGCAAGGATGGCACGGCCGTGCGCCTGGGCGACGTGGCCGTCGTGCGCGACGGCAGCACCACGCGCTACGGCGTGGTCACCATGGACGGCAAGGGTGAGGCCGTGCAGGGCCTGGTGCTGGGCCTGGCGGGCGCCAACGCGCAGCAGGTGGTCAATGGCGTGAAGGCCAAGATCGCCGAGCTGCAGCCCACGCTGCCGGCGGGAGTGACCCTGAAGGTCTTCTACGACCGCGCCTCGCTCGTCGAGAAGGCCGTGGGCACGGTCTCCAAGGCCTTGCTGGAGGCGACGCTGATCGTGCTGGTGCTGCTGGGGGCATTTCTCGGCAACCTGCGCGCCGCCGTGGCGGTGGCCGTGGTGCTGCCGCTGGCGGCGCTGGGCACCTTCATCCTGATGCAGGGCTACGGCATGTCGGCCAACCTGATGAGCCTGGGGGGCCTGGCCATTGCGCTGGGCATGCTGGTGGACGCGGCCATCGTCGTGGTCGAGAACATCGTTCAGCACCTGAGCCGCGAGACTGCCGGCGGCAAGCTGCCGCGCCTGCACATCGTGCTGCGCGCTGTGCGCGAGGTAGCAGTGCCCGTGGCCGCGGGCGTGCTGATCATCGTCACCGTGTTCCTGCCGCTGCTGACCTTGCAGGGCCTGGAGGGCAAGTACTTCGTGCCGGTGGCGCTGACTATCGTGTTCGCGCTGGCGAGCTCGCTCGTGCTGTCGCTGACGGTGATCCCGGTGCTGGCGTCGTTCCTGCTGAAGAAGGTGTCGCACGACGAGCCCTGGCTGCCACGGCAGCTGCTTCGCCTGTACGAGCCGGTGCTGGCCTGGGCGCTGAAGCGGCAGACGGTGGTCTTCGTCGCAGCAGGTGCCCTGCTGGTGCTGGCCGCGGGTGTCTACACCCAGGTCGGCAAGACCTTCCTGCCCGAGATGGACGAGGGCGACATCATCGTCGGCATCGAGAAACTGCCCTCGGTGAGTCTGGAGGAAACCGCAGCGCTGGACCTGATGGTCCACCAGACGCTGATGAAGAACATCCCCGAGATCACCGGCGTGGTGGCGCGCGCGGGCTCGGACGAGATCGGCCTGGATCCGATGGGCCTGAACCAGACCGACACCTTCCTGGTGCTGAAGCCACGCCCCGAGTGGAGCATGGCGAGCAAGGACGCGCTGATCGACCGCATCCGCGAGGTGCTCGACCAGATGCCCGGCATCAGCTACAGCTTCACACAGCCGATCGACATGCGGGTGTCGGAAATGATCATCGGCGTTCGTGGCGACCTGGCGATCAAGATCTTCGGCCCCGATCTGGCGAAGCTCAACGAACTGGCCGCGCAGATCGAAGGCCTGATGAAGACGGTGACGGGCAACCAGGACGTCTACACGGTCGAGAACGACGGCGTGCAGTACCTGCGCGTGGTGGTGGACCGCCTGGCAGCGGGCCGCTACGGTCTGTCGATCGAAGACGTGCAGGACGCGCTGCGGGTGCAGATCGAGGGCCAGCGCGCCGGCACCGTGATCGACGGCAACCAGCGCATCCCCATCGTTATCCGCGGGCCGGACATCGTGAAGGTCTCGCCGGCCGAGTTCGCCGCGCTGCGCATCGCCACACCCGACGGGCAGAGCGTCCCGCTGGAGACCCTGGCTAAGCTGACGCGCGAGAGCGGCCCGGTGAAGATCGACCGCGAGATGGGCAGCCGCTACAGCGTGGTCATCGCCAACGTCACCGGGCGCGACCTGGTGGGCTTTGTCGATGAAGCCAAGGCCAAGGTGGCGGCCGAAGTGAAGCTGCCCACCGGCTATCGGATCAGCTGGGGGGGTCAGTTCGAGAACCAGCAGCGCGCAGCAGCACGCCTGGCGCTGGTGGTGCCGCTGGCCATCGGCTTCATCTTCCTGATCCTGTTCTCCACCTTCGGCTCGGTGCGGCAGGCGCTGCTGGTTCTCAGCAACATCCCGTTTGCGCTGGTGGGTGGCATCGTGGCGCTGTGGGTGACCGGCGAGTACCTGTCGGTTCCGGCCTCGGTGGGTTTCATCGCCCTGCTGGGCATCGCGGTGCTCAACGGCGTGGTGCTGGTGAGCTACTTCAACCAGTTGTATGCCGAAGGGCACGACCTGTTCACCAGCGTGACGCAGGGCGCACGAAGGCGCCTGCGCCCGGTGCTGATGACGGCGTCGATCACGGCCTTCGGCCTGATCCCGCTGCTGTTTGCCACCGGGCCGGGTTCGGAGATCCAGCGCCCGCTGGCCATCGTCGTCATCGGCGGCCTGATCACCGCGACAGCGCTGACGCTGATCCTGCTGCCCATCCTGTACCTGCGCTTTGCCCATCCACGTGCCGACGCCGTCCTGAGTCGCACCTTTCCGCAGGAGGCCGCCCATGGCTGACTTTTGCCTGACCCTGATATGCCCTCCTACGGTTGAGGAGAAGCTGCTCGATGTGCTGCTGGCCAACGCCGGCAGCGAAGTCTTCACCAGCACGCCCACCCACAGCCACGGCAGTGGACAGCAGCGGCTCAGCGCCACCGAACAGGTGATGGGCCGCAGCCGTGCGATGCAGGTCAATGTGCTGCTGACAAACGATGAGCTCGGGCAACTGCGCCAGTTGCTGCAACGCGACTTCGCCGGCACGGGCGTGCGCTACTGGGCCACACCGCTGGCCTTTGACGGGGAGTTCACATGAAGCGATTTGTACTGGCGGGGATCGGTGCACTGCTGATCGCTGGCCTGGCCGCGGCGCAGGAGGTGGCGACGCCCAAGGACCTGCCACCGACGGTGCAGGCACAGGCCTGGATCGACAAGGACCCGGCCGTCGTCGAGGCGCGGCGCGCATTGGATGCAGCTGGCCACGGCGCAGCCGTTCTGGCAGCCGGGCCCCATGAATGGACGGCCAATGCCAGCACGCAGCGGCGCAACGTGGGCGGCGTCGGCAACACCACCGAGTGGTCGGTGGGCGTGGAGCGTGGCATCCGCATCGGCGGCAAGGCCGGGCTCGACCGCCAACTGGGCGAAGTCGACATCGAGATCGCACGCGCCCGCGTCAGCGAGGCACGGCACGAGGCGGCACGCGCGCTGTCCGACCTGTGGCTGAACTGGCTGGAGGCCCACAGCGCGCAGGCGCTGCTGAAGGAGCAGCTCTCGTTTGCCGAGACCAACCTGGCTGCGGTCGACAAGCGCAAGCGCGCGGGCGATGCATCCGCGCTGGACCTCAGCATTGCGCAGTCCGACCTGGCCGAGGTGCGGCGCCAGGCCAGCCAGGCCGACTCCACCTTGGCCAAGGCAGGTGCGAAGCTGAAGCTGCGCTTCCCCGAGGCCACGCTGGCGCCTGCCGCACTCTCCGACCCGGCCGAGCCGATGTGGCCGGAGGCCCGCTGGCGCGAGCGCATCGTCGCCGAGGCCGACCCGCTGAAAACGGCCGAAGGGCTGGTGCGCCGAGCCGAGCTCACCGCGTCGCGGACCCGCGCCGACAAGGTGCCGGACCCGACTGTGGGCGTGTTCACATCCAGCGAGGCCTTTCGCAACGAGCGGGTGATCGGCATCAGCGTCAGCATCCCGTTCGGCGGGACGGTGCGTGAGCGACGCCTGCAGCAGTCACTGCAAGAGGCCGAAGTCGCACGCGCGGCGCTGGACCGCGCGCGCCAGGGCATCGAGATCGAGATCGCCGAGACGCATGCCGACGCCGTGGGCGGCCTCGAGCGCTGGCGCATCGCTGAACGCGGCGCCGAGGCGGCACGCGAGAGCGCGCGCCTGACCCAGCGCGCCTACACCCTGGGCGAGGTGGACCTGCAGTCGCTGCTGCTCGTGCGCCGCCAGTCGCTGGAGGCGTTGCGCGCCGCCGGCGAAGCGCGCGCCGACGCGCTGCGCTGGAACTATCGCCTGCTGATCGACGCCCACCTGATCTGGAATCACGCCAATGACTGATAGCCGACGTCCCGCTGCGAAAGCCCGCGCATGACCGCGACGCCCGCCCCCGCCCGACCTGCCGCCGCTGAATCGGGCTGGGGCGCGCTGATGACGCGCGAGCGCTGGATCGAAGTCGGTCGCATCCTGCTCACCGGCCTCGCCGCCTTGCTGTATTGGCGGCAGGCCGTGCCCATCGAAGTACTTTGGGCGGCCGTGGCCATTGGCCTGTATCCGCTGGTGAAGACCGGCCTGCTCGATCTGGTGCGCGAACGCAAGATCGGCACCGAGATCTTCGTCACCATCGCCACGCTGGTGGCGATGCTTGGCGGTGAGACGGTGGCCGGTGCGGTGCTGATGGTCATCATCCTGATCGCTGAGTTCATCGCCGAGCTCAACACGGACCGCGCGCGCGCCTCGATCAAGTCGCTGATCGGTTCGGTACCGCAGGTCGCGCTGGTGCGCGGCAAAGATGGCGAGGTCGGCGAACGCAGCGTGCCGGTAGCGGAGCTGCGTGTGGGCGACGTGGTGCTGGTGCGCGCGGGAGAAAAGGTGCCTGTCGACGGCAGCGTGCTCAGCGGCCAGGGCGCGGTCAACGAAGCCTCGATCACGGGCGAGAGCCTGCCCAAGGACAAGCAGACCGGCTCGACCGTCTTCGCCGGCACGGTGCTGGCCAGCGGCGCGCTCGACGTGCGCACCGACAAGCTCGGCGCCGACACGATGTTCGCACGCATCATCACCCTCGTCGAAGACGCCGAGGCGCATCAGGCGCCGGTACAGAAACTGGCCGACCGCGTCGCTGCCTGGTTGATCCCGGTGGTGCTCGTGTTCCTGGTGGGGGTCTGGCTGGTCACGCGCGACATCCGGACCGTCGTCACGCTGCTGATCTTCACCTCGCCGGCCGAACTCGGATTGGCCACGCCGCTGGTGATGATCGCTGCGGTGGCACGCGCGGCGCGCAATGGCATCCTCATCAAGGGCGGGCTGTACCTGGAACTGCTGGCCAAGGTCGACGTGGTGGTATTCGACAAGACCGGCACGCTGACCGCCAACCGGCCTGCCGTGGTGAGCGTCTCGACGCAGGACGCCGCCATCGACGAACGCCAGCTGATGCGGCTGGCTGCCGCTGCCGACCGGCGCTCGGCGCACCCGCTGGCGCAAGCGTCATGGCGCATGCGGCGGCACTCGGCATCGAGGTGCCCGAGCCGCAGCAGTACGAACAGATCCAGGCGCGCGGGGTGAAGGCGACGGTGGAAGGCCGTGCGGTACTGGTCGGCAATCCGGCGCTGCTGAGCGAGGCCGGCGTCGCGCTGCCTTCATCCACGCTGGCCACGGGGGCCACGGCAGCGGCGGACGCCGCGGGCATCGGCAGCAGCACGCCGGTGCACGTGGCCGTGGACGGCCGCTTTGCCGGCATCGTGTACATCGCGGACGCGGTGCGCCCGGGGGCGCGCGAGGCGCTGGTGGCGTTGAAGGCCACCGGCGTCAAGCGCACGGTGATGCTCACCGGCGACAACGCCGCTACTGCGCACGCGGTCGCTCAGCAACTGGGCATCGACGAAGTGCACGCCGAGCTGCTGCCCGAGGGCAAGGTGGGTGTCATCGCCGAATTGCAGAAGCAGGGCCACCGCGTGGCCATGGTCGGCGACGGCATCAACGACGCGCCGGCGCTGGCGCGGGCCGACGTCGGCATCGCCATGGGCGGTGGCGGCACGCAGGCGGCGCTGGAGGCCGCCGATGTGGCACTGATGACCGACGACCTGGCCAAGATCGGGGCCGCCCGCGCCATCGCCCGCCGCGCCTACCGCACGGTTCAGGAGAACCTGTTCGTCGGCGTGGGCGTGGTGCATGTGCTGGGCATTGCCGCCGCACTGATGGGTTGGATCGGGCCGATCGAGGCCGCGATCATCCACCTCGGACCCGATGTGCTGGTTTTCGTCAACTCGGTGAAGCTGCTGCGGGTGCGTATCCCGGGTGCACGTGAGCCGCGGCAAACCACCTCTCAAGCGCTGATCTCTTTCATTTCCAAGCTCGGAGACACCTTCATGAAGTCGATTCGTCCCCACCTGTTCGCTCTCGTCGCGGGCGCCGCGCTGCTGGCTGGCTGCGCCACTCCGCCGCCGCCAAATCCGGCGGCCGAAATCCCGCACTGCTACAAGACCAACAAAGGCAGGACCATCGCGTGCACCAGCGCGCCAGTCCCCAGTCTGAATGCGGATGCCGACGCAAAACGCTTCGCCCCCGATCCCAGCGCCTTGACGGTGTTTGTGGTGCGCCGCAACTGGGCCGACGGCCGCAACTTCGTGAAGGTCTATTCGGATGGTGGTCCGGGTGTCGAAACCCTGCCCAACACGATGATCCGCCTGAAGTTCAAGCCCGGCGCGCATGTGATCGCCTTCGAGTTCGAGGGCAAGCGCCAGTCCATCACCGTGGAGGGCAAGGCGGGTGACGTGCGTTTCGTGAGGATCGACGGCACCGTCTGGTCCTGGAAGAGTTCCTACGAGTGGGCCGCTGAACCCGAGGCATCGATCCGCGAACGCGCCCTGAAATCCCGTCTCGTCGCCGACGTGACGGTTCGCTGAACTCGGTCCGAAAACAACACACCGCCATCGAGCACGTCATCTGAGCCGTAGCCCGGCGGTCCCGGCGTGAGACCGCACAAGCTGTCCTGCCTGATGATGTTCAAGCCATGAACCGAATGTCAACCACCTTGCCCGCCCTCAGGGGTGGGCTGCTTGCCCTGCTGGCCGCAGCACTGTTCGGCGTCAGCACGCCGCTGGTGCAGCAGTTCGGTGTCGGGCTCGGGGCATTCAGCACGGCGGCACTGCTCTACGCCGGGGCCGCTGCCGTCGGCCTGTTGTCGCGCCAGCGCATCGAACGCGAAGCGCGGCTGCAGCGAAGCGATCTGGCCCGCCTGCTGGCGATGGCCGCGTTCGGCGCCGCCATCGGCCCGGTCGCGCTGGCCTGGGGCCTGCAGAACACGAGCGGCACGAGTGCGTCACTGATGCTCACGCTCGAAGCCCTCTTCACCGCCGTGCTGGCATGGCGTCTGTACCGCGAGACCATGGACGGCCGCGTCTGGACGGCGATGGCCCTGCTGCTGGCAGGCGGGATGGTGCTGGTGCTGGAACAGGGACGCACGGGCGGCGCGCAGCTGTGGGGCCTGCTGGCCGTGCTGCTGGCCACCGCGGCCTGGGGCGTGGACAACACGCTGTCGCGCGCACTCGCGGAACGCGACCCCGGACAGGTGGTAATGGCCAAGTCGCTGCTAGGGGCGACAGCCACGGGTGCGCTGGCATTGGTCTTTGGCGAGCCGCTGCCTTCGGCGATCGCCGCGCTGGCGTTGTTCGCCATCGGCGCCACCGGTTACGGCCTGAGCCTGCGGTTCTACCTGCTGGCACAGCGCGCCTTTGGCGCCGCTCGCACGGGTTCGGTGTTCGCGTTCGCGCCCTTCATCGGCGCGGCGTTCGCGGTGGCGCTGGGCGACCGTTCGGCGAGCGGACTGATGGTGCTGGGCAGCGTTCTGATGCTGGTTGGCGTGGTGCTGCACCTGGCCGAGTCACACGGCCACGAACACGAGCACGAGGCGCTGGAGCACGAACACGCCCACCGCCACGACGACGGGCATCACGACCATGTGCACGACGTGACGCCGGTCGGCGAGCACAGTCACCGGCATTGGCACGAGCCGGCGCGGCACGCCCATCCCCACGTGCCGGATGCGCATCACGCGCATCGGCATTGAACCGAGTCGGGCTGCTCGATCGCGGTGAAGCTGCTTGCCGACGAGGCTCTAGAAGGTCTTCTCGCGATCGATGCGAAGCGCCCACCTGACCAGCAAGATGACTCAGCCTACCGAGTAGCAGGCTCACCCATTGAGCTACCCGACAGCGAGCATGCGCAATCCACACAGGAGGTCGGTCATGGCGCAGAACAGGGTTCAGTACCAGAAGGGGCTGTCGATGCCGGAGGTCTTCGATCGATTCGGCTCGGTGCAACAGTGTGAGGAGCGGGTTCGGGCTTGGCGCTGGCCGAGCGGGTTCGTCTGTCCGCGCTGCGAGCAGACCGGGCAGAGCGAGTTCCGGCGGCACGACCGCCTGTACTTCCAGTGCAGCAGCTGCCGCTACCAGTGCAGCCTGGTCAGCGGCACGATCTTCGAGTCCAGCAAGCTGCCGCTGCCGCGCTGGTTCTTGGCCATGCACCTGATGACGCAGGCCAAGAACAACGTCTCGGCGCTGGAGCTTAAGCGGCATCTGGGGGTGTCCTACCCGACGGCGTGGCTGCTGAAGCACAAGATCATGCAGGTCATGGTGCTGCGGGAGGCTCAGCGGCAACTCACCGGCCGCGTCGAGATCGACGACGCCTACCTGGGGGGCGAGGTCCGCGGAGGCAAGGCGGGCCGGGGCTCGCCGAACAAGGTTCCCTTCGTGGCAGCGGTGCAGACGACGGAGGACGCCAAGCCGGTCGTGATGTGCCTGTCTCAGCGTCCCTTCACCAAGGAGTCGATCCAGGCCTTCGCCGAGAAGTCGCTGGCGGCGCCGGCGACCCTGGTCTCCGATGGGCTGGGCTGCTTCACGGCCGTTCATGGCACCGGCATCCTGCACGAGCACCACATCACCAGTGGCGGTGCGTCCAGTGCCAAGCACCCGTCCTTCCAGGCCGTGAACACGGCGCTCGGCAACATCAAGACCTCCCTGTCAGGCACGTACCACGCCTTCGCCTTCAAGAAGTACGGCCAGCGCTACCTCGGGCAGGTCCAGTACCTCTTCAATTGCCGCTACAGGCTGAGATCCATCCTGATCCGGCTGGCTCGGGACGCCTTTCAAACTGCTCCACGCCCTATCAAGACGACCCGCTCGGCTGAGGCAGCTTGCTGATCAGGTGTGCGCATGCGACGCAGCGGCCGAACCGCTGCCAGGCATCAATTGATGGCGAACGCCAGCACGACCGCCCCGAGAGCGAGCAGTCCGAGCCCAGCAATGAACACCGTTTCGGCGTAACCCTCGAAGCGGCTTCCATGGCGGCGCGACCGCATCGACATGAACGACAGCACGGCACTGGCCAGGAACACCAGCGCGTCCACTGCCATCAGCTTGTCGACCAATACACGCTGAGTGCCCACCGGCCCGAGCAGACTGATGTAGAGCGTCGTGAGGCACACGCCGATCATCGTCGCCGACGTCGGCAGGATGTGCGCCGACAAGCCATTGCCGGCCGTTCGAGCTGAACGGCCGGGCGGCAGGCTGGGCGTCTCCTCGGCTGGCTCGCTCAAGATTTCGACTCGCCAGTGCCTGCCGTCGCGAGGAGGAGCGGCGCGCCCATCATCCGACGCGCACGGGCACGAAGATCTTGTCGCCGTCGCGCTGGATCAGCAGCGCGACCGACTTGTCGGACCTCGCCACGGCCTGCCGCACCTGGTCAATGCTGTTGACTGGCGTGCCGTTCACGGCCATCAGCACGTCGCCCGCCTGCACGCCGGCCATCGCCGCCGGACCGCCCGCATCCTCGATGAGCAGGCCATCCACGCCGGCCTCTCGCTTTTCTTGCGGCTGCAGCGGGCGCAGTGCCAGCCCGAGCTTGCCCTTGCCAGCGGCATCGTCGGCCTTCGCAAGCTGGGCCTTCTTGTCGCTGGCGTCACCCAGCCTGGCCGTCAGCTCCTCGCGCTTGCCCTGTCGCCACACCTCCAGCGTCACCTTCTCGCCGGGCGCAGACTGACCGATCAAGGCCGGCAGGTCGCCTGAGGCGATGATCGGCTGGCCGTTGACCTTGCGGATCACGTCGCCGGTCTTCAGTCCGGCCTGGTCTGCAGGCCCGCCCGCATCGACATTGGACACCAGCGCGCCTTCGGGCTTGTCGAGCTTGAAGGAATCGGCCAGCGTCTGGTTCACCTCCTGGATCGCCACCCCCAGACGGGCATGGCTGGCCTTGCCGGTGGCGACGATCTGGTCCTTGATCTTGGTCGCCAGGTCGATCGGGATGGCAAAGGACAGGCCCTGGTAGCCGCCGGTGCGGCTGTAGATCTGCGAGTTGATGCCGATCACCTCGCCGCGCGTGTTGAACAGCGGACCGCCCGAGTTGCCCGGGTTGACGGCCACGTCGGTCTGGATGAAGGGCACGAAGCTGTCGTCGGGCAGCGACCGCCCCTTGGCACTGACCACACCGGCGCTGACACTGTTCTCGAAGCCGAAGGGCGAGCCAATGGCCAGCACCCATTCGCCGACCTTCAGGTCACCCGAACTGCCCATTGGCACCACGGGCAGGTTCTTGGCGTCGATCTTGAGCACTGCCACGTCCGTCTTCGGGTCCGATCCCAGTACCTTGGCCTGGAACTCGCGGCGGTCGGTGAGCTTGACCGTCACATCCCTGGCATCGCGCACGACGTGGGCGTTGGTCAGGATCAGGCCGTCGGCGCTGACGATGAAGCCCGAGCCCTGGCCCCGCACCGGCATCTCACGCTGGCCCGGCAGACCGCCGTTGGGACCCTGGAAGCGCCTGAAGAATTCGAAGAACGGGTCATTGGGATCGATGCCCTGCGGGCCGCGCCGTTGCGCCGCCGGCGCCTCGTCGGCGTCGTTGATGGCGAGCTTCATGCCGCTGACGCTGATGTTGACCACCGCTGCACCATTGCGCGCGGTGATCTGGGAGAAGTCGGGCGCGCCGACGGCGGTGGGGGTGGCGCCCATCGGCGTCATCATGGACGCGCCGGGCAACGCCGTGGCGGTCGGAGCGGCCGCGCGGGCATGCGTGGCGGACACGAAAGTCGCACCCGCACCGCCCAGCACGCCTGCGGCGACCAGCGCGAGAACCAAGTGGGTCGGGGTCATCGAACGTGTTGTCATGAGAACTCCTGGAAGGGAACAGTGGTTGAACACAGACTCAATGTCAGGCCGGGGACTTAGACAGTTCTTAATCGGTCGGCTCTCGTGACGCCAACACCGCTGCCGATGAGCGATCAACCCGCTTCAGAGCAAGCCTCTGAGCACCCGCTGCAAGCCGGCCTCGAAGGTGCGCGCCAGCCGCGCCACGTTGGCCGCGTGCGAGAACTCCGTCATCAGTGCGGACGGCATCGGCGTCGTGACAGTGGTGACGCCACCCTGGTCGTGCATCGAGATCCGGCACGGAAGGACGTGGGCGAGCCCGGGGTCGATGTCGATGAGTTGGGCGGTCAGGCGCGGATTACAGACCTCGTAGACGCGACAGTTGTGCTCCAGTGACATGCCCTTGGCCTGGAGCAAGCGCCGGAAATCGTGCACCTGCAGGATCCCGAGATCATTGGCGACGATGCTGCCCTCCAACTGCAGGGCGACCTCGTCGAAGGGTCGGTCGCACACCACGGAAAGGGTCGACTCGCCGCGAATGAAGCCTCGGCCTTCAGCGCCTCGAAGGAGGCGGACTCTTTGCGTTGACGCATCATTTGCTCCTCAGGGCGGGGGTGTCGCTCCTGGTTCCAAGATGGTGGGCGCCGACAGTTAGACAGGACTTAAGGCCAAACTCGGTCTGAGCTGGGACCGATGAGTCGGCCAAAGATTCTGGCAGCGAAGAGATCCGGCGGCGATCGATCAGTCTTGGCATGGCGTGCGCGATTTACTTCCCTGTTCGACGACGCTGCAACCTCAGACCAGCCGCGCCGCATCCAGTACGGACCTGCGCCTTTCGGCCCTGGTCATGTAGACGACCAAGCCGAGGATCACCGTCAGGAACAGCGCGCTGGTGCCGACCGTCCCCAGGCCCAGGCCCCCGTTGCTCGCCGGCTGCGACAGCAGGTCGCCGAACGATGCACCGAACGGACGGGTCAAGATGTAGGCGAGCCAGAACGCGAGCACGGCATTCAGCTTGAACACGAGGTGCGCCAGGGTCACGAGCGCGATGCCGGCGCCGAATGCCATGGCCGAGTACAGGTAGCCGAGCTTCAGCGTCTCGGCCACCAGGTCACCTGCCGCCGTGCCCAATGCGAACGTGAACAGGATGGCGGCCCAGTAGAACGACTCACGGCGCATGGTGAAGATCGAGTGGATCGACAAGGTCTTCTCGACGGCAAACCAGGCGGCGAAAGTGGTCGCCAGAGCGATCGCGAAAATCGTCGTCGTCACCTGCAGCGGCACGCCGAAGTGATCGGTGATGTTGTCGGTGATCAAGGTGCCCACCACGCTGATCAGCACCACCGCGACCCAGTAGATCCAGGGCACGTAGCGGTCCTTGCGGAACTGGCCGACGAGGGCTGCGACGAGCAGCGCTGCCATCAGGATCGAGGTGTTGGTCAGGCCGAGATTCAGGTTGGTGTTCAGGAAGTCCGCCGCCGTCTCGCCGACGGTGGTGGCCATGATCTTGATGACCCAGAAGTACAGCGTGACCTCCGGCACCTTGTTGAGCAGGCGCTCGGCAGACGCGGGTTCGATCTTGTTCATGGGAATGCCCTCTTGGATGCTGAGTGGTGGAGCCAGCCCCTACGCTATCGGGCCATGACTTACCAAGCACTTAACCCGCTGTGGGTTGAGTGCACACAGCATCGAGCAACGCGTCGTCGGGCACGACTTGCGGCGTGACGGCCAGTTGGCGCGTCCGCGTGCGATCAGCCTGCCAGAGGGAAAGTCACGTCGACCCGCAGGCCGCCCAGCCGCTCGGATCGGTCGAGTCGCAAGCGCGCGCCGTGCATCTCGGCAATCGACCGGACGATCGCCAGGCCCAGTCCGCTGCCCGTGGTTTCTGTGCCGGCCACGCGGTAAAAGCGGTCGAGCACCCGCTGCCGGTCGACGTCGGCGATGCCAGGTCCGCTGTCTTCCACCGACAGGCGAATCGCGCCCGCCTCGCGCACGATCTCCAGGTCCACCTTGCCACCCGCCGGGGTGTACTTCACAGCGTTGTCCAGCAGGTTTCGCATCAGGATGCGCAGTGCCTCCGCCTGGCCTGCGATCAGTCCCTCATCGGCCTGCGTCAAGCCGACATCGGTCTGGCGCATTTGCGCTGCGGGCACCGCATCGGCCACGGCCAGACGCGCCAACTCCACCAGAGACACTGGCTCCGGCTTGAGGCCCGTGGCGGCGCTCGCTTGATGCCGGGCCAGCACCAGAAGTTGTTCTACCAGGCGCGTCGCGCGGTCGATGCCCGCGGCCAGCCGACTCACCGCCAGGTCTCTGGCCGTATCGTCGGTGGCGCGCTGCAGCCCCTGGACCTGCAGCTTCAGAGCGGCCAACGGCGAGCGCAGCTCATGCGCCGCATCGGCGACGAAGTTCTTCTGGGCGTCGAAGGCCTCGCGCACCCGGCCGAACAGCAGATTGAGCTCCTGGACCAGAGGCCGGATCTCGTCCGGCAGGTCGAGGTCGCTGACAGCACTCAGGTCGTCGGCCTGTCGATCGGCGACCTGGCGCCGCACCCGTGACACCGGAGCCAACGACAGGCTCACTACCCACCACACCACCAACATCAGCAGGGGCGCCATCACGGCGATGGGCGCCATCGTGCGCAAGGCCAGGGTACCAGCCATCTCGCGCCGCGCCGCCATGTCCTGGGCCACCTGGATGACTTGTGAACGCGACTGCATCGAGAACACGCGGTAAGTGCCGCCGTGGGTCTTGACGTCGGAAAAACCCAGCACGGTACGCTGTGGCAACGCAGCGCGGGGCGCCGACTGAAACACGCGCAGGCCATCGGCGGTCCACACCTGGACCATGAAGTTCAGGTCTTCTTCGTCCTGCGAATCCTCGCCAGGTCCCGCTACCGCATTCGACGGCAGCCCCGATCGCAAAGACAGCGCCATCTGCTGCATGTGGTAGTCGAAGATCTCATCCGCCTCGGCGCGTGCTGCGCGGTAGGCGATCAAGGCCTGGACCACCGCCGTCAGTACGATGGCCGCAAGCAGCAGCCAGAGCAGCCGGGTGCGCAGGGAATGGGAGGGCTGCACGGCCATGCTCAGACCCTGGGAACCATGTAGCCGACGCCACGCACGTTCTGGATCAGGTCCACGCCGAGCTTCTTGCGTGTGCGCGCCG
>NZ_AZND01000009.1:0-40704 GCF_000576205.1 Methylibium sp. T29
CGGCGCGCACACTTCCTCGATGCTGTATTTGTGGTTTTCGATGCGGGCCATATCTCTCGGCTTTCCTCTTTTCTTGTTTCAGTGAAGTGACGCCTCTTGCCGGTACTGATCAGGTAGTGCCGCGATGCGTAATCGACCACCCTGATGACAACGCCTCGGCCTGCTGCAGAACCGTTTGCACAGCGGTGTCTTGGAGATCGGGCGGGTAGCCGTACTTCCGCAGGATGCGCTTCACCAGCACCCGCATCCGTGCGCGGGCAGAGTCCCGGTGGGCCCAGTCGACCGACACGTTTTCGCGCAGACTCATCAGCAATTCGTGGGCAATCAGCTTGAGCTTGTCGTCGCCCATCATCTGCACCGCGCTTTCGTTCTCGGCCAGGGCGTCGTAGAAGGCGATCTCCTCATCAGACAGCCCTGCCTCTTCGCCACGCTGGCGCGCCGCACGGATGTCCTTGGCCAGTTGGATCAGTTCCTGCAGCACCTCGGCGGTGGTGATGGCGTTGGCGTGGTAGCGCGCCACCGCATCCTCCAATCGCTCCGAGAACGCCTTGGTCTGCACCACGTTGGCCTTGCTGCGCGAGCGAATGCCGTCGTTGATCAGCTTGCGCAAGGCTTCCAGCGCGAGGTTCTTCTTCTCCATCTGCTGAACTTCGGCGAGGAATTCGTCGGAGAGGATGGAGATGTCCGGGCTCTTGATGCCCGCAGCGGCCAGGATGTCCACGATCTCGGTAGACACTACCGCACGGCTGACGATCTGCTGGATGGCCAGCTCGCGCTCTTGCTGGGTCACGCCAGACCCCGTGCTGCTCTTGACCAGCGCGGCACGGATCGCCTGGAAGAAGCCGACTTCCTCCCGGATTTCGCGGGCCTCGTCGGAAGCGGATGCCAGGGCGAACGCCTTGGACAACGCCAGCACGGCGTCCTGGTATCGGCGGTGAGCGTTCTTCTTGCCTTCTTTGGTTTTCTCTTTCGCCGCCAACTTCTGTTGCAGGTCGAGAATCCACTCGATGGCTCCCGCCATCATCGATAGGCGCTCCTGCGGCGTGCCGCTCATCGCGGAAACGTAGTCGTAGCCGTGGTACATGTCCCGCAAGACTTCGTACTTCTCCATCATCACCGCGATGGCCTGCGCTTCGTCGACGCCGGTGTTCTCCTGGTCGTTCTTGGAATATTGCTGCAGGGCAGACTTCAGGTTTTGCGCGATACCGATGTAGTCCACGATCAGTCCGGCAGGCTTGTCGCGGAACACGCGGTTCACGCGCGCAATCGCCTGCATCAGTCCGTGACCCTGCATCGGCTTGTCAACGTACATCGTGTGCATACACGGTGCGTCAAAGCCGGTCAGCCACATGTCCCGCACGATCACCAGCTTGAGCGGGTCTTTGGGATCGCGGGCACGCTTGGCCAGCAGATCGCGCCGGGCCTTGTTGCCGATGTGCTGCTGCCACTCCTGCGGGTCGCTCGCTGCGCCCGTCATCACGATCTTGACCGCTCCCGCGTTGTCATCGGTGCTGTGCCAGTCCGGTCGCAGCTTGACGATCTCGTCGTAGAGCTTGACGCAGATGCGGCGGCTCATGCACACCACCATCGCCTTGCCGTCGAGGGCTGCTACGCGATCCTCGAAGTGGGCGACCATATCCTTGGCTACCAGGGCAAGGCGCTTGTCGCTGCCAACCAGGGCTTCGACCGTTGACCACTTCTTCTTGAAGCGCTCCTGGTCGGCCTCGGATTCCTCTTCGGTCAATTCGTTGACCTCGGCGTCGATCTTCGGCTTTTCTTCCTCGTCGAGTTCGATCCGCGCCAACCGCGACTCGTAGTAGATCGGCACGGTCGCGCCATCCTCGACCGCGCGGCTGATGTCGTAGACATCGATGTAGTTGCCGAACACCGCCGGGGTATTGACGTCGTCCGCTTCGATGGGCGTACCGGTAAAGCCGATGAAGGATGCGTTCGGCAGGGCGTCGCGCATGTACTTGGCAAAGCCGTAGGAGATTTCCCCGGTCTTTGCGTCCACCTTGGCCTTGAAGCCGTACTGGCTGCGGTGCGCTTCATCCGCGATGACGACCACGTTGCGGCGCGTAGTGAGGGGCTCCGCAATCTCGCCGAACTTCTGCAAGGTCGTGAAAATCACGCCGCCAGATGCCCGACTCAAGACCTTCTGAAGATCTTCGCGGCTCTCGGCCTGTACCGGCGTCTGCCGGATCAGATCGCGGCACATCGAGAACGTAGAGAAGAGCTGGTCGTCGAGGTCGTTGCGGTCGGTCAGCACCACCAGTGTCGGGTTGGCCATCGCCGGGTGTTTGACCAGTTGCCCGGCGTAGAAAGCCATCAGCAGGCTTTTGCCGGAGCCTTGGGTGTGCCAGATGACGCCGACCCGCTGATTGCCCTCCGGCGAGGACGCAGCCACCGTGCTGTTGACCGCGTGTCGCACCGCGTGGAACTGGTGGTAGCCCGCGATGATCTTGGCGAGCCCGGAACCGGTTTCGCCGAAGACCGTGAAGTGACAGAGCAGATCGAGCAGGCGACGATGCTCGAAAACGCCTTCGATCAGGGTCGAGAGTTCCGGCGCACCTTTCGGGGCAACGTCCGTGCCGTCGGTGGTGCGCCACGGCATGAAGCGCTCCAGGTCTGCCGAGAGTGAACCCACCCGGGCCGCAATGCCGTCCGAGGTGACCAGCAGCGCGTTGGTGTTGAACAGCGCCGGGATTTGCTTCTTGTAGGTCTGCAGCTGGTTGAACGCGCCCAGCAGATGCGCCCCTGCGCTGCCAGGCGCTTTCAGCTCGATCACGCCCAGCGGCAAGCCGTTCACGAACACCACCACATCGGGCCGCCGGTTGTTCTGGCCGTTGATCACCACGAACTGGCTCACCGCCAACCAGTCGTTCTGTTCCGTGTGTTCGAAGTCGATGAGCGCGACCTTGCCCGCTGTCAGCGTGCCGTCGTCGGCGTAATACTCGACGTCGACGCCTTCCGTCATCAGCTTGTGGAGGCGGCGGTTTTCTTCGAGCAATGAGGGCAGTTCGGACTGCGTCACCTTCCGAATTGCATCCTGACGTGCCTCCAATGGGAGGCCAGGGTTCAGACGCGCGACGGCGTCCTCGAACCGCTTCTTGAGCACGACCTCATCGTGGCTCTCACGCTCCGGGCGGTGTCCATCGGGGCCGATGTCCTCCTCACGTTCGATGCTGTAATCGAGAGCACGCAGCTGATCCAGCAGCGCATGCTCCACGGCGGCCTCCGACAGAAACGCCATTACGGTTCTCCTTGTTCTTCGATGGCTGAATCGCCACCAGCTTCAATAGACCGTCGTAATGCTCACGGTCGACAGCCATCATCATTTCGAGTGTGTCGCGCAACACGGGTTGGGTTTCTGCAAGTAGAGAAAGATCGTGTCCCGGATCAGCGATTGCGCCAGCATGTGAATACGTGTTGAGCAAGCGGAGGATGCGGGTCTTTTTCGCGCTGTCGAAATCCACCCGCTCGAGTCGTGGGCCAAGATCGCCGCTCATCTCGGGGAATCGGAATGCGAGGAAGGCCTCGATCAATCGGCGCGCGACGTTTGGCAAACCGTAGTGGTGTTCCAGTTGAACAACGTCATTGCGGTGAGCCTCCTCGTGGACGCGCTTGAACAGGTACTGGTACTCCGATTCGTACTCTTCAAGTAGAGGATCAAGGTGGCCTAACTCGCTGGTGCGCGATCCGTCCGCGTGACGCCGGGTACGAAGCAGAAAGAGCCGACCGGGCCGGTCTTCGACCTTCTTCTTTCGTTGCCCAGGCAGGTGATGGAACCAGTTCTTCACCAACCGGAAAAACGAGAAGCTGTGCGTCAAGATGAAAAGCTGCCCGGCCTCCTTGGTGCGATCCTTCATGTAGCCGAAGGCCGAGAACAGTGCGTTGTCATCGAGGCTCGACACCGGGTCATCAATGACGACAATCCCATTCTTCAAGTCGAATGCTCTGTCCTGCAGCGACTTGAGGAAATAGAGGAATGCAATCGCCGTGCGCTCTCCATCGCTCAAATGCGTTACGTACTGGCCGCTGCGGGTCAGCGCGTAGCCGGTGCCTTTCACCTCGAAGCGCAACTCGTCGCGCCCAAGGTAGGCGCATAGCTCTGCAGTCAGCTCGTCAGCGGGGCGGCGATGTTCGAGGATCGCGCGTTCCAGCTCATTGATCTGCGTCTGGGTTTCTGCCTGCGTAGCCTTTATGCCATCCAGTTCGGCGGTCGCGGTTTCGCAGCCCCGGAGAGCTGGACGAACTCGGTGTGTGCCTCCGCGACATACGAGGCTTCAAGCTTCTTGCACGCACTATCGACTGACGCTGTGAACTCTGCGGAGATGCGGTTGTGCTTCTCCACGATCCCGTTGAATGCGGCGACTGAGTCGGTGATCGAGGAAGGTTTCGCGGTAGCAGGTGTCAGCGTGGCGGTGGGTGCGAACGGCTGATCGCGCTTGGCCTCGACACGTGCGATGAGGGCATCGAGCGCGGATTGGGTCTCAGACTGCGCCGTCAAAACCATCGTGCAGGCGGATGGCACTTCGGACGCGAGCGCTTCATAGAAGCGTGAAACATCGGGCAGCGACAGTGAGGCCGCAGCCTGCTTGGCCGCCTTCAGCTTCGATAAAAGAGCAGACAGGTCTTTCTGAAATCCCGCGAAGGCATCGTTGAAGTGAGCTTCGAGCGCGGCGCGACGCGCTGCCTGAAGCGGCTGCTGGCAGAAGCGGCAGGTGTCGGAGGCGTGCTCGCCCGAGTGCAGATGAAGCCCTTCTTGCACCCACGCGGCAAGCTTGGCATTGCTGGTCAGTTCATCGAGCGTCTGCGCGACGACGGAGCGACCGACCAGGGTGTCTACCTCACTCGCCAACACATCAAGTTCGATGGATGGCGCGGCGACCTTCTCTACCAGGGGCTTTGGCTGGGCGTTCTTCTGGCTATGGAGCTGTGTTTTCTGCTCGTCGGTCAGAGTCGCGGCCGCCGCCTGCTGCGCATCCATTGCTTCAACGGCACGCCTGAAAAGTCGCTTGTCGTAGTTGTTGTAGGTCTGGCTGTTCGCGGTGGTCAACAGCTCCTTGATGAGCTTCGCCTTGTCCTTACAGAAATCGTCCAGCTTCGACTCTGCTCTTGTCTTGTCGGCCTGAGCAGTACGCGAATTGATGTCGGTCGTGGCAAGTTCCTTCTTGAGCTGCTCGACCCGTGCCTGCTTCTCGATACTGTCTTCGCCGAGAAAGTAGATCGGCGCAATGCCGCCCGTTTGTGACAGGGTGGCATTGATGAAATCCCGGTTGAAGACGCGCACTTGGGGCAGTTGCGCCGAAGCGAAAGCGGAGCCTGCGACCTTCGTTGTGCCGTCGATCTCCAGTGCCGCTTCACCTTCAAGGAGCGCGGTCTTCTTCTCAACGAGCGAAAGCTCCATGACAGCGTCGTTTTGCCGCTGCCGTTCCATCCATAGATGACATTGAACTGCGCGAACGAGTGCAGTTCTGTTGGCCAAGCAAAGTCGCGGAACACTCGGAGCCGTAGCTTGGCGATGCGGGTCAACTTCATGCTGACTCTCCTTGTCCTTCGACCGGCTCCGCAGCCAGAGCAGGTGCGCCGCGCGCAGCGTTCAGGGCTTCGACGTAGGCATCCCGATCCAGTTGGTAAAGCAAACGGCTGACTTCGATGTTGATGGGCAGCTCATCGCCGCCAGGCAGCAGGAAGCGCAAGGTTGGCGAGTCGCCATCCTCAGCGTCCACCGCCAGCCCCACGTGCGCATCGATCAGCGCGTTATCCTGCGCAAACCGCTCCCACGGCTCGCGAGAGCTGATCGGGTCGAGCTGCGCATCCAGATAAGCCTGATGCAGAAAGGCCACGATGGCATCGGCTGCCAGAACCGCGCTGCGGCGGTGGTGTTCTGCCAATCGAGCCAGATACGGGTCTTTGCCGTGGCTGGCGGGGCCTGCCTTGTTGCGCAGGTCGTTCAGCGCGTCGGCCAACTTGTGATGGCTGGACACCAGCTTCTTGAAACGGTCGTCACGGACATCGCCCAGCTTGAGTGCGCGAATTGCTGCGGTCAGCCAATCCGACAGCGAGGGCGTCTCCTGCGTTGGCTTGAGCGGGCCTTGTTGGGTGTGGAAACTTTCCACCACCACGCGGCACACCACCTCGACGACGGTCTTGGCGCAGTCGATGCACGCATCGTTGCTTTGCTCCAGATTGCGCTCCATCGCCTCGAAGGTCTGCTGCAGCATCGGCGCGTCACGCCAATGGCCGCAGGCCTCGCGGATACCGGGGCACCAATCCAAGGTCATACCGCCGCTCCGGCGATGCGTTCGGCATCAGGCACGCGCAGTTCGCCGGAAATCAGCTTGGGCAGCAGCGTGTCTCGCAGTTGGGCGAGGGAGCGGGATTGCTGCGCATTGCTGACCAGCTGATCGAATAGCGGAGCAATCGCGATGTCAAACTTCTTCATTCCCTCCGGAGACGCAACAGCGACCCGGGCATCTGTCAGATGTTTGCGCTGAATGTGACCCATGGTCGTCGCCTTGTCGGCGGCAATCGCACGGAAGCTCTGCAAATGATGGCGAGTAGCGAAGAAGTAGAACCACTTCGGAACCGTATCGGACGTCACCTTGAACAAGTGCTGATTCAACGCACCCCGCCCGCCGTTCCACACCTCGACCTCAAGCGAGCCTGACCACGAGAAAAGTACGTCGCCATCGACAACAACATACTCAGGCTTGATTCGGGCGCTTGCCCGGTCTGCCCCATTCGTGTTCCCGGCGCGTAGCTGCGCGATCTTGATGACCGGCAGAAACTCGTCGTCGCTTTCCGGCGGGAACTTCTGTAGCGCAAGACCGTTTAGATAGTTCGCAATCGAGTCCAGGGAGCGCATTTCCCAACCCACCGGAATCTCACCCAGCTCCGATTCGACGAGCCGGTCGGGGAAGAGGTCGTAGAGGTGCGCGGGCATGCCGGGCAGCGACTGGCCACGCTGCCAGCGGCCTTCGATCTTGGCGCGCACCGGCTCGAAGTCTACGAACCACGCCTTGAACAGGGTGCGAGCCATCGATTCCAACGATTGATTGACCCGACGGTAGTTGGCGATGAGGTTGTCCATCGACGACAAAACACTTCCGATTCCGCTTCGCTCATGGCTGGAAAAGTCTGGGATCTCGTAATCTGAGATTGCTTGCCAGGAGACTCTCTGTCGCCCAGACGTTCCCTCCATCCGGCCTTTCGCGTAGGCCCGAAACTCGGGATGCCTCGCAACGTAGTAGACGAAATCTTCGTCGACGCCCGGGTCTTTTGCGGCCATGACGATGAATTCGGTCGAGCCATGACCAACAGCGTTGTCAGGCAGGCCGCTCACCTTCGCGGTCTTTCCGTTTTCGAGACAGGGTGTGATACGAGCGAACAGCGTGTCGCCGTTCTTGAACTTGCTGCCGCCACCGTTGAAGATGCGGTTGCCGATTCCTGAGACGTCTCGCTCTCCCTCGGGCAAGTCCGCCATCTCAATAAATGGTGCAATGGCACCCTTCTCAATGGGACGCTTCGGATTGAAATCGATCAGATCGGACAACTTCATTGCTCAAGCTCCGCGATGGGGAAGCCTAGGAGCTTCAGTTGATCTCGCATGGTCGCTTGCAGGCTCGCAGACTCAACGAGTTGCTCCCCCAGATCGGTCGTGAGTCGAGTCATCCGCTCTTCGAAGGACTCATCGTCTTTGACGAGGTCTCCAGTCCCAACGTAGCGCCCCGGCGTTAATACGTGGCCGTGCTTGCGGATGTCGTCCATTGAGGCAGACTTGCAGAAACCCGCCACGTCCGCGTATTCGCCCGCGCCATCTTCACCACGCCAGGAGTGGTATGTGTCGGCGATCTTCTGGACTTCCTCGTCGGTGAGTTCGCGTCGGGTGCGATCCACCAGCACGCCCAGCTTGCGGGCGTCGATGAACAGCACGTGCCCGCGCCGGTCGCGCAGCCCCTTGCCCGGGTTTTGTTGCGGGCCAGGAACCACAGGCAGGCGGGAATCTGCGTGGAGTAAAAGAGCTGCCCGGGCAGCGCGACCATGCAATCCACCGCGTCGGCCTCGAGCATCGCCTTGCGGATATCGCCTTCGCCCGACTGGTTGGAGCTCATCGAGCCGTTCGCCAGTACCACGCCAGCCGTGCCGTTGGGCGCGAGGTGGTGGTAGATGTGCTGGAGCCAGGCGTAGTTGGCATTGCCCACAGGCGGTGCGCCGAACTTCCAGCGCACGTCTTCACGCAGGCGGTCGCCACCCCAGTCGGAGATGTTGAAGGGCGGGTTGGCGAGGATGTAGTCGGCTTTGAGGTCGCGCAGTTCGTCTTTGTGAAAGCTGCCCTCGTTGTTCCAGCGGATGTCGGAGTCGATGCCGCGCACCGCCAAGTTCATCTTGGCTAGCCGCCACGTGGTGTAGTTCGACTCCTGCCCATAGATCGCGATATCGCCAATGCGGCCGCCGTGCTCCTGCACGAACTTTTCCGACTGAACGAACATCCCGCCCGATCCGCAGCACGGGTCGTACACGCGGCCGGAGTACGGCTCCAGCATTTCGACCAGCACGCGCACCACGGAGCGCGGCGTGTAGAACTCGCCGCCACGCTTGCCTTCGGCACCGGCGAACTGGCCCAGGAAATACTCGTACACGCGCCCGAGAATGTCCTTCGAGCGGTCGCCTTCCTCGTTGAGCGCAATGCCGGAGATCAGGTCGATCAGCTCGCCCAGCATCACCTTGTTGAGCGCGGGTCGGGCGTAGTCCTTGGGCAGCACACCCTTGAGAGACTCGTTGTCCTTCTCGATGGCGCGCATCGCGTCATCGATCAAGGTGCCGATGGTGGGCAGCTTGGCGTTGGCCTGAAGGTGCGACCAGCGCGCCTCCTTCGGCACCCAGAACACGTTGTCCGCGAGGTACTCGTCTTTGTCCTCGGCGGCCTGCGCGTCTTCGGCTAGCAGCGCCTTGTGCTTGGCCTCGAAGGCGTCGGAGATGTACTTCAGGAAGATGAGCCCGAGCGCGACGTGCTTGTAGTCGCTGGGTTCCATGTTGCCGCGCAGCTTGTCGGCGGCCTTGAAAAGATCAGCCTCGAAGCCGAGGTTGCCTCCGTTGCCGTTTTTGGCGGTGTCGTTCTGTGCCATCGTGTTCTTACCCTTTACGTGATGTCTTTGCTGCCGGGGCTTGATACCCCGGCGCAAGCTTGGCGTTCTCAACGCCGTACAGCGCCAGCGGATCGCTGAGCCATAGGCGGTACTGTTCTTCCTTGAGACGGTGGTCGGGCGAGCAGTCCACGCTCCAGCGCAGCAGCATGTAGCCCGCCACAGCGGCGCGAACGCGCATCCGAATCGAGCCGTCGGTCATCCCGTAGTCCATCTTGATGATCTCGGGGCGTTCAAGGCGCGGGTGCGGCACGAAGTCCAGTTCGACGATGCGCGTCCACTGGATGTCGTTGTCCGGCCGTTCGTTGGCCTGTGGTTCCTCGTCGAGCAGCGTTGGCGCTTCGATGCGGGTGACGACGAAATCCCGAAACTCTCCGCTCTTGCGATCAAAGGCCCGGACGTGCCAGCGCAGGCCGGTATCCACCAGCGCGAAGGGCACGATGACTCGCTCGGACTCACCGCTGCTCATCGAGTGGTATCGGATGGCGACGGGTCGCTTGGCGTGGATCGCCCGGCAGACCGGGGCCAACACGTCCATCCTGGGGTTGCTCAGAGCGGTGGGCGACTCGCACGGCAGCAGCGGCTGCGTTGCGCCGTTCACGCCATCGCCGAAGCCCAGAGCCAGCGCCGACAGCACGCGCTGCGATGCGTGTTCGAACAGCGGGGAGAACGCCTGCCCGATCCGGTAGATCTTGTTGCTACCGTCAAAGGTGATGTTCTGCGGCGCGATCTCCCGGTACAGCGCCAAGTCGCGTGTCGCCCCTGCTGGAGCCACGCCGAAGCGCTCAATCAGGTCTGGGCGACCGATCTCACCGAAGAAGTAGAGCCGGAAGTCGATGTAGGCCAGCCGCTCGCGCTGGGCGTGGCTCAAGCTCTCGACGCGATGGGGTTGAGTCACCGAAGGCTCCTCATCCAAGACGGACGGCCGAAAGACTGCGATTGGTTTTATGTTTGTCCATTGCTAGGCGGTTCACATCATCAAACTGATGACATTATGCGCCACAACTTGGACCGCAACAACACGAGCGTAGCTACGCCTCGGGGGTCGAGTTCGATTCCGCGTTTGGGGATTGAACCGGCGTCCGCAAAAGACGGCCGGATACGACACAGGAGTGCCAAAGGACGGTGATCAGCGTAGAATCATCGCCGAACGGTGCTCATCGGAACTCATTGCAGCCGTGATAGGCCGCGTGGCGTCGCCTCAGCACCACCAAAATGCCAGGAAAGACGGGCCTTCGCGGCCCGTTTTTCGTTTGACGCACCATCCGGCCCACCAAACTCCAGATTGCTTAGCGCGTCCCTGGCTGGTGAGATTGCAGTGGACGATCTGAAGCCAATGGGGGTCGACGCTGGAAAAGTCTGTCGAGACTACTCGCCGGCACCCGTCTCTCGGCAACGTAAGTCCCACACAGTCCGATAAGGATCGAGAAGCTTAGGACGGTGTCCATCGAACCGGCAACGGCCCAGAATCGCGTTACGGCGGCGGAACGCGTCCATCGCCGAGCCGCAGGCACGCTTCGATACCGACGTATTCAGAGCGATACGCACGATCCACGAATCCAGTCGATGCCGGCCTGCGAAAGACCTTCGGCTCGGCCTGATCGAAGCGACGCCCGACTCCGGCAGTCGCAGGCGCATCAGCCCGCGATCTCGTAGGCTGCCATGAACATGCGTACGGCCTCGCGGAGCAGTGCCTTGTTCTCGCGCGCTTCGGGCATCGTCAGCATCAGCAGCCCGCGCATGTGGCCGTCGCCCAGGAACATCGCGAGGAACAGGTCGGCAGCCAGCCGGGGGTTCGTCACCTTCAGCGATCCCGCGTCGTTCGCTCGGCGCAGGTACGCGGCCAACTCGCCGATGAGTCGCTCGGGGCCCTGCCGGTAGAAGCCCTGGCAAGCCTCGGGCTGGGAACCGGCGGCGCCGTACAGCGAGCGGAACTTGCCCAGCGTGTGCTCTTCGCGCGTCAGCACCAGGAACTGGTCGCCGATCGCGAGCAGCGCCTTGCGCGGCTGCATCGGGTCCAGCGCCTCGACACCGGCAGAACCGCCCATCACGCGGTCGGTACGGTCCTGGACCATCGCCTCGAACAGCCCCTCCTTCGAACCGAAGTTGCTGTAGATGGTCATCTTCGAGACGCCGGCTTCCGCCGCGATGGCGTCCACGCTGGCGCGCTCCAGGCCGTGCGCATAGAAGTGCTTGCGCGCCGCTTCCAGGATGCGCCGACAGCGGCTCCGGGTCGCGCGGCCGGCCGCGACGCGAGACGGGCGCCGCTTCCTTGTCGTTTCGTGCCATCGATGTAATTTGTAGACTTGACAGTACATTATATGCCGCTACACTTACTGGACTTTCAAGTCCACTAACTGTAGAGACCCATGAGACCCTCGTTGCATCGCCGCCGCCATGTCCGCATGCGATCCAGCCGCGCTGCAACAGCGGTCTTGGCGCTGTTCATCCTATCCGCGTGCTCGGCCCCGGCGCTCAAGCCCTATCCCCGCCCGTGCCGCTGGCGAGAAGCTTCTCGAACGACGCCCCTTCCACCGGCTCGGCGACGGCGCTGGACGCCGACTGGTGGGACGGATTTGGCGATCCCGCTCTGGCCAAGCTCGTGAGCGAGGCTGTGGCGTCCAACCACGACGTGACCATCGCACTGCAGCGCGTCGTCCAGGCCCGCGCGGCGCCGATATCCAAGGCTCGCGGTTGTGGCCAACGTTGGGTGCGCAGGCCGCCGCGTCGCGCAGCCACAGCGGAGTGCCCGAACCCGTCAAGCAAAGCCTGCCGGACACCCGCACGTTGCGTGCCGGCATCGATGTCGCCTGGGAGATCGATCTGGCCGGTGGCGTTCGAGCGGCGCGTGACGCGGCAAACTCCGATGCGCAAGCCGCCGTCGCCGGGGTAAACGGCGCGCGCCTGCTCGTAGCCAGCGAAGCGGCGCGGCAGTACTTCGTGCTGCGCAGTGCCGAGGAACGGCTGCGCATCGTGCTGGCTCTGGCGGATGCGCAGCGTCAGACCGCGGCGCGCGTGCAAAGCCGCCTTCGTGAAGGCCAGGCCAGCGCCTTCGACCTGGATCGCGCGCGCGCCGAGGCCGATGCGCTCGATGCCCAGGTTCCGGCGCTTCGCGTGCTGGTCGGTACCACGCAGACAAAGCTGGCCGTCCTGCTCGGCCGCAACCCGTCGGCGAAGGTGGTCGAGGCCGACCAGGCCTTCGCGTGGCCGGCGATGCGGGCCATCGCAGCAGGCCAGCCGAGCGAGCTGCTGCGGCGCCGGCCCGACCTGGTCGCCGCCGAGGCGCGTGTCGGGGCCGAGGCGCTGCGCAGCGCCGAAGCCCGCGCCCAGTGGTGGCCCAAGCTGTTCCTGAGCGCGCTCGTCGGCCGCCAGGACCTGCGCCTGAACGCGCTGGATCTCGCACCGGTGCACTTCTCGAACGTGGCCCTGGCCTTTGCTGCGCCCATCTTCAATGGCGGCCGCTCGATGCGGGCATCCGCGTGCAGTCCGCGCGCGCCGACGAGGCCTTGCTGGCCTGGCAGAAGGCCGTGCTGGTGGCGGTCCAGGAAGTCGAGGACAGCCTGCTCGTGCGCTCGCAGGAAGCCGAGCGCAGCGCCGCTCTCGCGCTCACCGTCGAGCACCGCCGCCGTTCGCTGCAGCGCGCCGAGTCGCTGCAGCGCGAAGGACAGATCGACCTGCTGGTGCTTCTGGACGTGCAGCGCTCCGTGCTCGCCAGCGAACTGGCCTGGTCGGACAGCCGCCTGCAGCAGGCGCTGGCCGACGTGCAGCTCTTCAAGGCGCTGGGCGGCGGGTTTCCCGTGACCCAGTCCGGCACCGACATCACTCCTCTTGCCGCTAGGACACCCCAATGAACAGGATCATCCCCGCCGCCGCGCTCACGAGCATGGCGGCCGCCGCCCTGCTGACGGCCGGCTGCAGCCAACCGCCCGCGCCGCCGGCCATCGCGAAGCCGGTCTTCGTGACGACCGTGGCGCCGGCCACCTCCGCGCAAACCCGCACGTTCACGTCGGTGGTCCGGGCCCGCGTCGAAACGGAACTCGGCTTTCGAACGGCCGGCAAGGTGGTCGAGCGGCTGGTCGAGATCGGCGACAGCGTCAAGGCTGGGCAGGTGCTGGCCCGGCTGGACCCCGCCGACTATGAGCTCGCCGTGAAGGCAGCCGCCGATCAGGCGCAGGCCGCTTCGGTAGACGCGCAGCAGGCGGCGTCCGACGAAGCGCGGTTCCGGCGGTTGTTGGCCGACGGATCGGTCGGCGCCGCTGACCACGAGCGGCAGAAGGCGCGTGCCGATGCCGCGGCCGCGCGCCTCGACCAGGCCAAGCGCCAGCTGGAACTGGCCCGCAATCGCGCGGGTTACGCCACGCTGGTGGCGCCCTACGCGGGCGTCGTCACGGCGCTGCGCTTCGAGCGTGGGCAGGTAGTGGCCGAAGGCCAGTCCGTCGTCTCGCTGGCCCGGGACGGCGAGCGCGAGATCGTCGCCGAGCTGCCGGAGGATTGGGTCGGCCGGGCGCGGACTCTGGCCGCCACGGCAGCCCCGTGGAACGAGCCGGGATCGCCGGTCCGGCTCGTGCTGCGCGAACTCTCGCCGCAGGCCAGCACGCCGGGCCGGACCTACCGCGCGCGGTACTCGGCCGCCGCGGAGTCGCGCGCGCCAGTGGCTGCGCTTCCGCTGGGCAGCACCATGCAGCTGACGCTATCCGGCGCACCGGCCGGCTCCGCGGCCACGGTGCTGCCGGTCAGCGCGCTGGTCAAGGGGAGCGGCTCCGCCGGCGTGTGGGCGCTGAATGCCAAGGGTTCAGGTCTCGTGTTCACGCCGGTCCAGGTCGTGTCGCTCGACGACGCGACGGTTCGTGTCACGGGCCTGGCCATGGGCAGCCGGGTCGTCAGCGTCGGTGCCCAGAAGCTCGATGCCGGCACCCGCGTGCGCGCGATCGAGCGCGTCACAGATACCGCCACGCCCCCTGTCGCGAAGACCAGCTCATGAAGCGTTTCAACCTCTCAGAATGGGCCGTCACGCATCGGCCGATGGTGCTGTTCCTGCTCATCGCGACGCTGATCGTCGGCGGCCTGTCCTTCAACCGCCTGGGGCGCCTCGAGGACCCGAATTTCGACGTGCCGCAGATGACGGCCATCGTCGTGTGGCCCGGCGCCACGGCCCAGGAGGTGCAGGACCAGGTGCTCAACCGCATCGAGCGCCGCCTGCAGGAGCTGGATCACTTCGACTATGTCCGCAGCTTCGCGCGCCAGGGTTACGGCGGCATCACGCTGTGGATGAAAGGCGGCAGCAGCAAGGCCGAACTCGACAACGCCTGGTATCAGGTGCGCAAGAAGATCGGCGACGTCCGCCAGGAGTTTCCCGAAGGCGTGCGCGGCCCCTTCTTCAACGACGAGTACAACGATCGCTACAGCGTGCTCTACGCGCTGAGCGCCCCCGATCTGTCGATGGCCGAGCTGGTCGACGTCACCGAGGCGGTGAAGCGGCGCTTCCAGGGCGTGCCTGGCGCAGCCAAGGTCGACGTGCTGGGCAAGCAGGCCGAGCGGGTGTACGTGGAGGTCTCCACGCGGCGCCTGGCCGCGCTCGGCATCGCACCGACGGCGGTATTCGATGCGCTGGCGCGCCAGAACCTCGTGACGCCGGCCGGCTCGGCCGACACCGAGCACGACCGCGTCCAGGTCCGCGTGGACGGCCGACTGAGCAACGTCCGCGACGTCGCCAACGTCACGCTCGAGGTGGGTGGCCAGTTGCTGCGACTGGCCGACATCGCCACCGTGCGCGCCGGCTACGAGGACCCACCCAGTTTCAGCATCCGCCACAACGGCGAGCCGGTCCTGGCCATCGGCGTGACCATGCAGCAGAACGGCAACGTGCTCGACTTCGGGCAAGCGCTGGCGCAGCGGCTGGCGCAGGTCCAGCAGGAACTGCCGGCCGGCGTGGAGATCCAGCAGTACGCCGACCAGCCGCGCGTCGTGGCCGAATCAGTCTGGGAGTTCGAGCGCGTGTTCCTGGAAGCCTTGGCGATCGTGCTCGCCGTGTCCTTCCTGTTCCTTGGCTGGCGTACCGGCATCGTGGTCGCAGCGTCGGTGCCGCTGGTGCTCGGGCTGGTGGCGGCGGTCATGTACGCCGCCGGCTGGAACCTCGACCGCATCTCGCTGGGCGCATTGATCATCGCGCTGGGCCTGCTGGTCGACGACGCATCATCGTCGTGGAGATGATGGTGGTGAAGCTGGAAGAAGGCTGGGATCGGCTGCAAGCGGTCAGCTATGCGTATACCTCGACAGCGTTTCCGATGCTGACCGGCACGCTGATCACGGCCGCCGGCTTCATGCCGGTCGGCTTCGCGAAATCGATCGCCGGCCAGTACGCGGGCGGCATCTTCTGGGTCGTCGGGGTGGCGCTCATCCTGTCGTGGCTGGCGGCCGTGATCTTCACCCCGTACCTCGGCATGATGCTGCTGCCGAAGAAGCTGTCGGCCGGCGCGCATCATGACGTGTACGACAAGCCCGTCTACCACCGGCTGCGCCGTGTCGTCGACTGGGCGGTACAGCACCGCATCGTGGTTCTGGCGGCCACGGTGCTGATCCTCGGTATCGCCGGCGCCGGCATGCTGAAGGTGCAGCAGCAGTTCTTCCCTACCGCTTCGCGGCCCGAACTGCTGGTCGACCTGCGGCTGCGCGAGGGCGCGTCCTTCGCCGCTACCGAGCGTGAGGTGAAGCGGGTCGAGGAACGGCTTGCGAAGGACCCGGACATCGAATTCTTCACTGCGTACACCGGCGCCGGCACACCACGCTTCTACCTGTCCATCCAGCCGGAGCTGCCCAACCCCGGGTTCGCGCAGTTCGTCATCAAGACGGCTGGCATCGAGCAGCGCGAGCGCGTACGCGCCCGCCTGATGGAGCTGTTCGACAAGGACGAGGACTTCCCAGACCTCAGGGCTCGCGTGCAACGCCTGGAGTTCGGGCCGCCGGTGGGCTTCCCGGTCCAGTTCCGCGTCGTCGGCCCCGACAAGGCACAGGTGCGCGAGATCGCCTACCGTGTGCGCGACACGGTGCGCCAGAGCGCCCTGGTGCGCGACACGCAACTGGACTGGAACGAGCAGGTGCGCTCGGTGCGGGTCGACGTCGACCAGGACAAGGCCCGACTGCTGGGCTTGAGCACGGCGGACATCCAGGGCCTCGTGCAGACGACGCTCGACGGCGCGCCGGTCACGCAGATCCGCCGCGGCGAGGAGCTGGTCGACGTGGTCGTGCGAGCGGTGCCGGAGGAGCGCAAGGGCATCGGCCAGATCGGCGACCTGCAGGTCTTCACGCGCAGCGGGACGACCGTGCCCTTGTCGCAAATGGCGCGCATCGAGCCGAGCTTCGAGGAACCGGTGCTGTGGCGGCGCAACCGCGATATGGCGCTGACCGTGCGCGCCGACGTCGTCGACGGCGTGCAAGGCCCGTATGCGACGGCGCAGATCCGGCCGTCGCTGCAGCCGATTGTCGACAGTCTGCCCCCGGGCTACCGCATCGAGGAAGGCGGCGCCATCGAGGAGAGCAACAAGGCCAACGAGGCGCTGTTCGCCGTGTTCCCGGTCATGTTCGCCGTGATGCTGACGCTGCTGATGATCCAGCTGCAGAGCTTCTCGCGGCTCGCGATGGTGTTCCTGACCGGACCGCTGGCGATCATCGGCGTGGTCCCGGCGCTGCTAGTCTTCCAAGCCCCGTTCGGCTTCGTCGCGCTGCTGGGCGTGATCGCGCTCAGCGGGATGATCATGCGCAACTCGATCATCCTGGTGGACCAGATCGACCAGGACATCGCGCGCGGCGTCGCGCCGTGGACGGCGATCGTCGACGCCACGGTGCGGCGCTCGCGCCCGGTGGTGCTGACCGCCGCCGCCGCGGTGCTGGCGATGATTCCGCTCACGCGCAGCGTGTTCTGGGGGCCGATGGCCATCTCGATCATGGGCGGCCTGGTGGTCGCCACGGCGCTCACGCTCGTCTTCGTGCCGGCGCTGTATGCCGCGTGGTTCCGCATCCGGCGCGACAGCCCGGCTCGGGCCTCGGCCGCTGTGCCGCTCGCCGCCACAGCCACGGCCACACCCACGGGCCCCTGACGCACCCACCCCACTTCGAGGAGACGAGCTTGTCTGCGACCACCGATTCCCAATCCACCATCAGCATTCCTGGAACCACCGAACACGTTCTCGACCCGCTCGGGCCGGAACTCCACGGTCGACTGCGTTACCTCGCGGGCGGAACGGGGGCCCCGTTGGTCCTGCTGCACACCGTACGCACGCAGGCCGAGCACTTCCGCCACCTCATCCCGCTGGTCCAGGAGCGGTACACGGTGTACGCGCTCGATCTGCCTGGCATGGGTTACTCGCAGATCGTTCCAGGTGCTTCGTACGACGAGCCCGCGATGCGCGCGGCGGTGAAGAGCCTCGTCACCCGACTCGACCTGCGCGACGTGACGCTGCTCGGCGAGTCGATGGGCGCGACGCTCGCCCTGACCACCGCGGCCGACCTGCGCGAGCGGGTGCGGCGTGTCGTGGCGATCAATGCCTACGACTACGCGGGCGGCATCGCGCGGTCCAGCCTCCTGGCCCGGGTCGTCGTGACCGGCGTGCTTGCGCCGGGCATCGGCCCGACCGTCGCCGGCGTCGAACCCAAGCCCATCATGCGCGCCGTGCTCCGTGGGGGTCTCGGCAACACGGCCGCCCTGCACGAGGACTACGTCGATGAACTGCTGAAGGTAGGGCGCCGCCCCGGCTACCCGGTCGTCGCACGCGCGGTGTACGGCAATCTGCCCAGCCTCATCGAGGCACGTTCCCGTTATCCCGAGGTCAGCGCAGCGGTCCATCTCATCTATGGAGAAATGGATTGGTCACGACCGTCGGACCGGCAGGCCAACCGGCAACTCCTCCCCGCGGCCGACTTCATCCAGGTGCCTGAAGCCGGTCACTTCATCGTCCTCGAAAGGCCGGACGTGCCCGCCAAGGTTCTGAATGACGCGATGCGACTCGCGCGCGTTCCATAAGCCGCCCCCTCATGTCGCTCGCCGCGACGCCTTCTTCCTCAACCCGAAACGCAAAGGACCAGACATGTTTGCCTCTCTGCCGGATTTCGTTGCCTCCAGGCTCTCACCCACTCGGGGCCTCCGCATGACCTGCCTCGGTGCCGTCGCTGCAATGGCCGCCGGCATCGCCACTTCCGCAACGGCGCTCGAACGACTGCCCGTCCTGTCGCTGGACGTGGCCGAGAAGGCAGCGAGCGCTTGCCGTCAATTGGCGGTACAGAAGGCCTGGCGCATGAACATCGCGGTGGTCGATGCCGGTGCCCATCCCATCCTGTTCCAGCGAATGGACGCCGCCTTCCTCGGCTCGGGCGACATCGCCATCAGCAAGGCCAAGGCGTCGGCCAACACGCCGTTTCCGACACGGGTCTTCGAGGAGCTCTCCTTCGGCAAGGACCACAAGGGCGGTGGCGCGATGCCGGGCCTCGCCTTGGCGCCCGGCGTCCTCAGCATTCCCGGCGGCCTGCCGATCAAGGTGGGCGATGTGCTGGTGGGCGCGATCGGCGTGAGCGGCAGCATGCCCGACAACGACGAAGTCTGCGCGCAGGCCGGCTCGATGCGATCAAGGACCTGTTGAAGTAGCCGAGCCAGGTGCGGCGCTGAAGGACCGGCGTCGCCGCACGCGAACAGGCCGTTTCGATGATCGACACACAGCCTTCCAGATCCGACGACGCAAGCACGCGCGGCCTCAGGAGCTTCTGAATGCCGCCCTCGGACCGTTCATCGAGAAGGGCTTTGCTGCAACACGCGCCGACGAGATTGCCGCACGCGCCGGCGTCTGCAGGAGGACGCTCTACCTCTACTTCGACAGCGAGGATGCCATGCCATGCGATCGCGAGGATCTCGACAGGTACTTCGGCTTCGTTCTTGAAGGACTGATGGATCGACCTGGCGGGCGCTCGCAGTCCTCCCGGATCCCCACATGAGAATCGATGGCACCGTCGCCCTCGTCACCGGGGCCGACTGCGGTATTGGCACCGCGCTGGTACGCGCACTGCTGGCACGGGGTGCGGCCAAGGTCTATGGGGCATCGCCCGACGCAGGCCGCTCGGAGCTGCTCCGGTTCGTCCCGGTGCAGCTTGATGTTGCTTGGCCCGGGCAGTTGAAGGCGCTGGCACGCGAACTCGGGGACGTGAGCTTGATCGTCAACCACGAAGCCCTGGTCGAGCCTGGGCAGCCACCTACAGCAGACGCGCACGCTGGGTTCGTCGACGTGCAGCAGATGCCCGCAATCCCATTGCTGCAGCTCATCGACGCGTTCGCGCCTGTGCTGTCCACAAATGGCGGCGGCGCGGTGGTCAATGTCGTGTCCATGTCGAGCATGCGCGCCTTGTGGAACCAGGGCCATCCTGATGTCGGCTCGCGAACCTCGGACTGGGCGATGAGAGACGGCCTGAGAAGCTGGCTCGCGGCGCAAGGAACGCAGTTGCTGTACTTTCGCTCCGCGCTGGTCGACTCACTTGGCAACTACGATCTGTCAAGTCAAAGGATCGTGGTCGATCATATTGCATCGCGTGTGCTCGATTGGCTCGAAGCGAACGACGGCGCGGTCGGCATCAACCGGCCGGCCCGAGCCCACTGAGCGCGTGCAGGCGACCGTCGGCGTCGTCGAGGCCAACCTGCATCACGATCGCTCCCGCGAGCACATAGACGAAGGCATGCGCGTTGTGCCGATGGATGGCGTCGGCCCCGCCCGGCGGGTACTTCACGGTGAGCACCAGCTTCCTTGCCGGTCAGGTCGGCCAGCGGCCTGGACATGACCTGCTCGACGTGGGCAGGCGGGGCAGCCTGGGACCCCGGCGCAGCGAGCATGGCGCCAGCGAGCAGGAGGGGAGCAGCGAGCGTCTTCATCATGAGGAACTCCAAACGGAAATGAAATGCCCCGCTGATGCACTGCCGCGCATCACGGCACGATGACGTGGTCGGGGTTGGCGATCGCGAAGGCGGCCTCGCGATCCGCCTGGGGCGGATAGATCCACTGCGTGTTGATCGCCTGCTTCGTGGCCTTGCCGACCTCGCGCGTCAGCTTGATCTGGCGGTCCCAGCCTTCGGTGAAGAGGGCGCCCCAGGGCCCCAGATCGAGACAGGTCACGTACTTCGGCTGGCTGTAGGGGTGGGTGGGCAGGCCCACCAGTTCGGCGGCAGCGTTGTGGCCCGCCACTCGGCCCAGGCTCAGCGCGTGCTGGCAGGACATCGCCGCGTGATGGCCCTCGCCGTCGGTGGCCGCCAGCGCGACATCGCCGGTGACGAACACGTCCGGCACGCTGCGGGCCCGCAGCTGCGGGTCGGCGTGCACGCGCCCGTAGCGATCGTGTTCGCCCTCGATCTGCGCGGCCAGCGGGTGGGCACGGGCACCGGCGGTCCACACCACGGTGTGGGTCGCGATGCGTTCGCCGCTGGAGAGGGTCACGCCGTCGGCGTCGATCGCCACGACCCCCGCGGAGGTCCTCACCTCCACGCCGCACTCGGCCAGGGCCGACTCGATCACCGGGCGCGGCACCGGCCCGAGATCCGGACCGATGACCGGTGCCTGTTCCACCATCACGACACGGATCTTCGCGTCCGGACCGAGGATGTCACGCAAGCGCCGTGGCATCTCGGTCACGGTCTCGATGCCGGTGAAGCCGCCGCCGGCCACCACGACCGTGTTGCGCGCGGCCGTCTCCGGCCGCTCGACCAGCGAGCGCAGATGGGCGTCGAGGGCCATCGCGCTGGCCAGTTGATCGACGTTGAAGCTGTGCTCGGCGAGACCGGGCACGTCGGGCAGGAACAGCCGGCTGCCGGTCGCCAGCACGAAGCGGTCGTAAGGCAGCGTGACGCGCCGGCCGTCGGTGCCGGTCACGTCCACCTCGTGCCGCTCCGTGTGGACGGCCTCCACCACCCCGGCAAGGTGGCGGACACCGACCGCCGCGAACAGCGGCGCAAGGTCCGGCGCCATCTCCTCGAACGCGGTCTCGTAGAGGCGCGGGCGGATGTGCAGATGGGGCGTGGGCGACACGACGAGGATCTCCACGTCGCGCTCCCGACCGGCCAGCGACACGGCCCGAGCGGCCGACAGCGCCGCCCACGTCCCGGCGAAGCCCGAGCCTGCGATCACGATCTTCTGGGTCATTCGATGCTTTCTTGATGAGGATAGAAGTGGCGAGGTTCCGGCGCTCGAAGAAGACGCGCAGGCATGCGGCGGCGCTCCCGATGGGCCGGCAGGCCTCCGGGCAAGCGGTGCCGATCAGGGGGTGGGACGCTCAGTTCACGGGTCGTGATCGCGCCGCAGCGGCGCGATCGGCACGGTCCTGGCGGTGCCGCGCGACTGGCCGCGGTCGCTCAGCCACGCCTGCACGTCCGGGCCGAAACGCGCCGGCGCCTTGCGGCCCAGCGTGAGGGCCAGGCCGGCGAGCGTTTCCTGGGCCAGGGCGTCGCGCATCGACTTCTCCGCGCGCAGCATCACAGCGTGGATCGCGCAGACGCCGCCGGTCGCCCAGCGCGGCGCGTCGCCCTCGAAGACGGCGCAACGACCGCGGATCTCCTGGCAGTCGAACAGGGGCTTGTCGCCCTCGATCGCGTCCACCACGTCCAGCACCGTGATGCGCTCCGCCGGCCGCGCCAGGCGGTAGCCGCCGCGCACGCCGGCGCTGGCCGCCACGATGCCGGCCTTCTCCAGCTTCGGGAAGATCTTCGCCACGAAGCTGGGCGAGATGCCCTGCAGTTCCGCCAGGTCGCGGCTGCTCGGTTGCGTCTCGCCGGCGTCCACCAGCCAGAGCAGGCAATGGAGGCCGTATTCGACACTGCTGGTGAGGTGCGCCATAACGCAGACTATATTTGTCCGCGTTCAATGGCGCAAGCGAAATCAGCAGCGCACTGACTGGTCGCCGGAGTGAAGGCTCAACGATCGTCGCTGCGTCGGGCGACCCCGAGTACAGACTGGTCAGCCATCTCGCCCGGGCCGGTAGCGGCGCTGCAGACTTTCGATCCGGAAGCCCGCCGACTCGATCAGCCCCGGCATCTCGCGGTTGAGATGGCAGCCGCCGGCCAGCGGCCTCCAGTACGGCGTGAGGCGATCCTGCCAGCGCCGCACCGACGCGTCAGGCGCGGCACCGTGCTCCAGGAACAGCAGGCGCCCGCCTGGCACCAGCACGCGGTAGACCTCCTTCAGCGCCTGGGCCGCATCGGGAATGGTGCAGAGCGTGAAGGTGGACACCACGCAATCGAAGCTGCGGTCGTCCACCGGGATGCGTTCGGCCGACAGCGGCAGCGCATGGATCTCCAGGCCTGCGGCCTCGGCCCGGCGCCGGGCCAGGGCATGCAGGCCGGGATCGACACCGCACAGGCATTGCAGTCCGGCAGCGCGGTAGTACGGCAGGTTGCGTCCCGTGCCCATGCCGATCTCGAGCACCCGGCCCGAGGCCTGCGGCACCAGCTCCGCGCGCCCGCTCTCGAAGCTGGGCAGACCGCAGATGACATCGACCGCGCGCGGCAGGATGTGATCGTTGTAGAAGTTGCTCATCCGTGCGCACCGAGGATTGCGGTGGCGGCGAGCATACGCCGCAGCCCCGGCCGGCCACTACGACAGGCAACTGACGAACCGGGCCGGCGCCGGCCTGGGCGACACGGGTCGCCGTCCCACCACGGTGCCCACGTTGACGAAGCACACGGCCTGCTCCTGCGGCTGCACGCCGAACAGGCCGCGCAGGCGGGCCGAATCCATCGCGCGGCCGCTGGTCAACCCGCTGCCGAAGCCCATCGAGTGCGCCGCGAGCAGCAGGTTCTGGAGCGCGGCGCCGAGCGAGACGAGCCGCTCGGCCGCGGGGACGGCGTCGGCATCGCGCTCGTCGTCTCGCAATCTCGCGATCGCCAGGGGCAATCCACGGGGCACGCCAGGCCTTGAGCCGGGCTGCCTCGATCTGGACCAGGGTCGCGCCGGGATCACGGTCGATCAAGGCCAGCGCGAAGGCCTCGGCCAGGCGCGCGCGCTGGTCGGCAGGAACGATCACGAAGCGCCAGGGTACGAGCCGGCCGTGGTCCGGCGCCGTCGCGGCGGCGCAGAACAGGCTCTCGATCTGGTCCGCGTCGGGGCCCGGCTCGACCAGACGCTTCGGAGACGTGTGCTGCCTTGCGGCCATCGTCGCCCGCAACTCGACACCCGCCCGCGACGCGCCGTCGTCATCGCACGCTGGCAGCGACGGCGTTCTGCGGCCCCCGGCTTCCTCGGGCGCGACGGACGTCACTGCGTCCACGTCGGATGGAGCCCGGTGCTGCGCCACTCGACCGGCGAGCATGTCGCGGCCGCTCTGCGGGCCAGCCCGGCAGGCATCGCCTCCCAGGCCGCCTCGTCGTCGTCCATGCCCTCGGCGAACCGGCGGCACAGCGCGAAGCGCACGAACCGCTGCCCCCGGGCGAGCGCCGCGGCGAGCGCCTCCTGAAGCTGAGGCCAGGTCTGCTCCTGCGGCAGCACGTCGTCGCAGAACACCGGGCGCATCGCAGGCAACTCCTTGACCACGACCCGTGCTCGATAGACCGAGCAGCCGGCGTCCGCCACGGCGCTCACCTGGATGCTGTACTCGGCACCGCGTTCGTCGGCCTCCACCATGCGAGTCTCCTCCGGTCGGTCAGGCAGGCGCCGCCGGAGCGGCGGCGTCGCCGGGGTCGATCAGGTAGCTGTAGCCGTGCTTGCGGAAACCCAGGCCCTCGTAGAAGGCATGGGCCTTCTCGCGATTGACGTGGCTCGACAACACCAGCTTGTAGCAGTCGCGCGCCGCGCACAGCTTCATCGCGAACTGCATCATCCGCCGGCCGATCCGCTGCCCCTGGGCGTCCGGCGCCACGACCACGTCTTCCACGATGCACGAGTCGCGCGCGCCGTGGGAGATGCCGCCCACGAAGACCACCGCGAAGGTACCCACGATGAGATCGTTCGACTCCGCCACGTAGATGTGGTGCAGCGGGTTCGCTTCCAGGTCGAGAAAGCGCGCCCAGGCGTGTTCGATCGGCATCTCGGGCTCGGGCGTGATGTCGAGTTGCTTGTAGAACTCCAGGAGACGCGGCACGTCGGACAGCCGCGCGGCGCGTATCTCGAGGTCCTTCACGGCGGTTCTCCGGTCCGGGCGGCTAGACGCCGAGCTTCAGCACGCGCTTCGCGTTGCCGTACATCACGTCGTCGATCACGCCCTCCGCGAAACCGAGGGTGCGGTAGTCGTTGATCGACTGTCCCATCGGCCGGAACGGGTAGGAGCTGCCGAACAGGATCTGGTGGCGCATGCAGCCGTTCGCGGCCTCGACGTAGAGCGAGCCTCCCGGCGCGAAGATGTACATGTCGGGCACGATGAACACGTTCTCCCAGCGGAACGCGACGCCGATGATCTCGTTCACGTACGGATAGAAGCCGTGGTAGCAGATGATCGACAGCTTGGGGAAGGCCTTCGCCACATGGCCGACCGCGGTCGGCGTCACCATGTCGAGGCTCGGCGCGGTGGGGCCGGACATGATGGAGACCGGCACGCCGAGCTGCGCGCAGGCGTCGTAGATCGGGAACAGCATCGGATCGTCGGCCTTGCACAGCGGGCTGCCGAAGCCGGGCTCGACGTTGATCGCCTTCAGGTCGAGCTGCCGCACCGCGCGCTCCACCTCGTCGATCGCCGCCTTGACGCCCCAGCGGTGCGGATCGATCGAGCCCACCCCGACCAGTTCCTTGTGGCCCTTGACGAGGTCGTGGATCTCGTCGTTCGAGTGCTTGATGCCGGGGGTGTCGCGGCCGACGACCACCGCCGCCGTGATGCTCGTCTCCTTGATGTCGCGCAGGTAGCCGTCGATGTTCTTCGAATGAGTGAAGTGCTCCAGGTCGCGCGAACCGACCCGGCCGTTCAGCCACTTCACGACCTCGAACTCCGGCGTGCCGCGCGTCTTGCCGTAGAAGTCGTGCAGGAACGCAGGGCGGCTGCGCATGTCGATCACCTTCTTGCTGGCCATGGATCGTTCTCCTTCTTGGATGGTTCGTTCGTTGTTCGGGTCGACGGCGCGACAGGTGTCATTCCGGCTGCTTCGCCTCGGCCGGCGCCTTGCCGGTGCGCTTGGCATAGGCCTCGATGAAGTCCGCCGCGGCGCGGCTGCCGCCCGAGAAGGACTTCATGGCCTCCTCGTGCAGCAGCGACAGCGCCTGCATCTTGATTTCGTTGGCGCGCTCGCTGTCGAAGGCGTTGGCCAGCCGTCGCGGCCGCGGGATGTCGACCTCGAGCGTGGCCCTCACCTGCGTCGGGATGTTCGTCATCACGATCAGGCGGTCGGCGAGGAAGATCGCCTCGTCGATGTCGGTGGTCACGAAGAAATTGGTGCGGTGAGACTCCTCGTACAGGCCGGAGTAGTACTCCCACATCAGCTCCTTCGACATCGCGTCGAGGCCGCGGAACGGCTCGTCGAGGATCATCACGTCGGGGTTGTTGATCATCGCCCGCGCCAGCTCGGCGCGTCGCTGCATGCCGCCCGACAACTGCGTGGGGTACTTGCGGCTGAAGGCCTTGAGTCCCACCTTCTCCAGCAGGAAATCGGCCTGCGACTGCGTCTGCCCGTTCTGCTCGCCGCGCGCGCGCGGTCCGTAGAGGATGTTGTCCATGGTCGTCATCCACGGGAACAGCGCGCTTTCCTGGAACACCACGAGACGGTCCTTGCCGGGCCCGGTGATGGGCCGCCCGTCGATCTGGATGCTGCCGCTGTCGGGCTTCTCGAAGCCCGCGAGCAACCGGATCAGCGTGCTCTTCCCGCAACCCGACGGGCCGATCATCACGGTGAGCTTGTTGCGCTCGATCGTGAACGAGCAGTCCTGCACCACGGTCTTGGCGAACGGTCCGGTGCCGTAGGTCTTGGTGACGTTGCGGACCTGGATCTCGCCGCGCGTGCTGCCCGAAGGCTTGTGTTGGGCCATCGTGCACTCCTCAACGCTGTTTCAACCAGGGCGTGACCAGTCCGCCGAGCGCGCGCAGCGCCTCGCTGCAGGCGAAGCCCGCGATGCCGATGCTGATCATGCCGACGACGATCTGCTCGTACGAACCGCCCACGTACGAGTTCCAGATGAAGAAGCCCAGTCCCCCGCCTTCGGCGCTCTTGCCGCCCCCGGAGATCATCTCGGCCGCCACCACCACCTCCCAGGTGATGCCCATGCCCACCGCGGAGCCGACCACGATCGACGGCAGCGTGGCCGGCAGCACCACGCGGCGGAAGATGTCCCACTGCGACGCGCCCATCGCCTGCGCCGCCTGGAAGTAGCGCACGTCGATCGACTTGGCCCCGCCGACGACGTTGATGACGATGGTGAAGAAGGCGCCGAGGAAGGTCACGAAGGCGATCGACATCTCGGCCGTGGGCCAGAAGATGATCGAGGCCGGCACCCAGGCCAGCGGCGGGATCGGCCGCAGCAGCTCGAAGCTCGGGAACACGACGCCGTGCACCGCCTTGCTCACGGCCATCATCAGGCCCAGCGGGATGCCGATCAGCATCGCCGCGCCGAAGCCCGCGAGCACCCGGACCAGGCTGAGGTACCAGCTCTCCCAGTAGCCGGCGTTGCCCAGCAGGCCCGCCCAGGCCTTGAGCACGCCGCTGGGCGCCGGCACCTGGCCGATCCAGGGCAGCGCGAAGCCCAGCCATTCGGGCGAGCGCGCGCCCAGTTCCCACAGGATGACGAAGGCCGTCAGCGCGATGATCGCGCGCAGCGTCGAGCGGCTCAGCACGCGCTGGCGAAACCGGGTGATGCCATGGCTCATGGTTCAGCCCTCCTTCTCGCCGGCCGCGAAGGACTTCTTCGCTTCCTCGTGCACGATCGCACTGGTCTCCTCCATCAGCTCGCGGAAGCGCGGGCTGGTCAGCACGCTGTAGTCGCGCGGATGGGGAATGTCGACATCGAGGATCTTCTTCGGCCGGCACGGCCGCGAGGTCATGATCACCAGCCGGTGCCCGAGGAAGATGGCCTCCTCGAGGTCGTGGGTGATGAAGAAGATCGTGACCTTGTTCTTGTAGTAGATCTCCAGCAGCGCCTCGTGCATGACCGACTTGGTCAGCGAGTCGAGCGCTCGGTAGGGCTCGTCGAACAGCAGCACCTTCGGGTCGTTCATCAGCGCGCGCACGATCTCCACGCGCCGGCGCAGCCCCGACGACACCTCGCCGGGGTAGTTGTTCTCGGTGCCGCTCAGGCCGGCATCGGCCATCATGCGACGGGCCTTCTCGTAGATCTCCTTCTTGCCCATCTTCCCCTGCATCAGCGGGCCGAAGGCGACGTTCTCGAGGTTGGTCTTCCACGGGAACAGCGCGCCGTTCTGGAACACCACGATGCGGTCCGAGCCCGGCTCGGCCTTGGGCTTGCCGGGACCGCACAGCACCTCGCCGTCCATCGTGATCGTGCCCGAGCTGATGCTGTGGAAGCCCGCGATCGCGTTGAGCAGCGTGGTCTTGCCGCAGCCCGAGGGCCCGACGATCATGCAGATCTCACCGGCCGCGATGTCGAGCGTGCAATGGTCCACCGCCATCACGGCCGCGCCGTCGGGGTCGTAGACCTTGACGACATCGTCGATGCGGATCGCGCCCTGCGTGGCGGCCCGGCCGCCGGACTGGCGCTGTCTTTCCTGGGTGGTGTTCATCTCAGCGTCCTCCCAACGCCAGCTCGCGCACGCGCCACTGCATCATCATGTCGCCCACCACACGCACCATGGCGCTGGTCACGTAGCCCACCGCACCGAGCGTGACCATGCCGATCACGATCGTCGGGTACTGCACCATCGTGTACGAGGTGTTGATCACATAGCCCAGGCCGAACTCGCCCGAGACCATCTCGCCGGCCACCAGCGAGAACCACGCGACCCCGACCGAGATCTGCAGCCCCGTGAAGATGTAGGGCATGGAACCCGGCACGATGACCTCGCGGAACACCTGCCACTTGCTCGCGCCCAGGCAGTAGGCCGCGCGGCTGTAGGACTCGTCGATCGACTCGACGCCGAGCATGGTGTTGAGCGCCGTGGCGAAGAACGAGGCCAGGAAGGTCAGGAAGATCACCGGCGTCTCGGTGCCCGAGAACATCAGGATCGCCAGCGGCACCCACGCCAGGATGGGGATCGGCCGCAGCGTCTCGAAGATCGGGAACACGTACTCGCGGAAGGTCTTCGACCAGCCGAGAAAGAGCCCGAGCGGCACGCCCAGCCCGGTGGCCAGGAAGAAGGCGGTGGCGACCCGCCGCACGCTGGCCCAGATGTGGTCGTAGTACTCCGGCGTGTAGATCGAGAGCCCGTACACCGGATGGCGGTTGAACATCTCGGTGAACACCGTCGTCAGGCCCGGCATGTCCCGAAAGCGCGGCAGCTTCCAGACCTCGACCGTGAAGTACCAGAAGCCCAGCAGCATGGCGTAGCCGGCCAGCATCATGTAGGGCTTGGGGCTCTTGAGCCACTGCGAGAGGCGGAACATCGTGCGCGCCCAGCCGTCGCCGCCTCCACCGCCCTGCGCCGCGCCGGAGTCGGCTGCGCCGAAATGCGGCACCCGCGCCGCGACCGACGGCGACGCCGAGAACTCGCGGGTGATCATGGTCGCGAAACGACTCATCACCACGTCGCCGCGCGCCGGAGACTGCTTGATCAGCGCCATCAGCGCCCCGCCGTTGATGCGGATGGCCTCGGTACGCTCCAGGCACACCGTCCGGGCCATGCGGCGATTGCGACCGGTCAGTACGGCCGCCCAGCCGAACACGTCGCCCGGGCGCATCACCTTCTCGAGCAGTTCGCCGCCGGCTTCGCTGCGCAGGGCGTGGTTCACGCTGCCGGAGGCGACGATGTAGACATCGTCGGCCTCTTCGTCGAGGTCGTAGATCATGTCGCCACGCGCATACGACTTCAGCTTCGACAGCTTCACGATCTCCTGAAGCATCTCCGGCGGTACCGTCTGGAACGGCATGGCTCGCTTGAGCACCGCACCGATGTGATCCATGCATCCTCCTGAATGGGGCCGAGTGGCGGCACCGCCTGCGGCCCCTGGCCGCGGCGATGACCGGCTGCTCTCTCTCGATCGGGGCCGAACGGCCGGCTACTTCTTGCCGTACTCGCTGTCGGGCATGGACTTGACCTCACCGATCGGCGAACTCAGGTTGCGCTCCTTGAGCACCTGCGCCGCCATGTCGTTCATCAGCGCGTCGGCGCGCAGCTTCTCGACGTTGATGCTCTTGATGGAGAACAGGAAGGCCGCGGACTGGTTGATCTGCGCCACCACGTCGGGCGTCAGCGTGAAGGGCATCTGCATGCGCACCGGGATCCCGCCGATCTCGGCAGGGTACTGGCCGTAGAGGGAGTGCCACAGCATCTTCTCGGTGAAGCCGGTCGCCTGCTGCGCGGCCATCGCCGCCACCTCCATCGCGTTCTTCGGGTCGGCGAGGAACAGCTGGGCGTCGAGCTCGGCGTTCAGCCAGGCCTTGGCGACGTCGGGACGCTGCTTGATCAGGTCGGCCCGCATGGCCAGGAAGCCGGCGTCCTTCTCGTTGACCGTCGCGCCGCTGGCGATGCGCCGCGCCAGCCCCTCCTCCACCAGCCGCGAGGCGGTGGGCTCCCAGATCGCCGCGGCATCGAGCTTGCCGGCGCGGAAGCCGCTGGTGATGACCTCGATGTTCTGGTTCATGATGGCCGCCGGCGCGACGCCCTCCTTGCGGAAGGCCTCCTTCGCGAAACGGTCGGCACAGCTGCCCAGCGGGATGCCGATGCGCTTGCCCTCGAGCCACTTGACGCCTTCCTTGCCGTTGCCGAACTTGGGCGCGTCGTTGCGGGCCAGCAGGATGTTGCACTGGTCGAAGCCGACGCCGAGCGTCGCGACGATGCGGATGTCCGCCACCGACTCCTTGGTGGTCGAGACGATCGCCGGCATGTCGCCCATGTAGCCGATGTGCTGCTTGCCGGCCAGCATGGCGTTGACGATCACCGCGCCCTGCAGGCCGATCGAGAAGTCGACCGTGGAGCCCTTGGGCAGGTACTTCTCGTAGAACTTCTTGCCCCGCATGACCACGCCGGACCACGACTGGGTGTAGTACGGCTGGTAGCCGATCACCAGTTGGACCGGATCACCCGGCTTGCCGTAGTCGAGGTCGGCGGCGAGCGCCGTCGAAGGAGCCCCGATGCCGAGGCCGCAAGCCACCGCCATCGCTGCGGCGGCCGCGCGTACACGCTGATTCATCCAGAACGTCATGCTTGTCTCCTTGTTGGTTCATGCGGTGCCCGCGCAGCGGGCCCGGTTTTATCGGACCATTCGACTCCCTCTGCGGGCTTCCTTGTTGTTGCTTGCCTTCCTTGCGTCGGTTCCCGTGCGGCGCGGTTCACTTGCCGCCCTGCGTGCGCAGATGCCGCGTGATCAGCGTCGAGAGCTGGCGCATCACGAGGAAGCCTGCCGCCGGCTCCTCCGCCAGCACCTTCAGGACGTCCTCGCCCTTGAGCCGCAGGAACGTGGACGGCTCCATGCAGGTGGCGCGGGCGATGCGGCGCGGCTGGTCCTGCAGCAGCGCGGCCCACCCGAACATCTCGCCCTTGCGCAGCATGAAGCCCGCCATGCGCGTGCGGTCCTCGCGGCCGATCTCGAACTCCACGCGGCCCGATTCGAGGATGTAGAGGTCGTCGGCCGGATCGCCGATGTCGTACAGCGCCGCCGCCACGCCGTGCTCCTCCCGCCGCGCCAGGGCGTCGAGCCGCCCGATCACCGCGTCGGAGATGCCCTTGAACAGCTCGCAGGCCCGCAGCGCACTGGACTGCAGCACGAAGATCTCGCCGTCGACGTGCTCGATCTCGTAGCGCTCCAGCGGCGCCTCGGCCAGCCCGAGGGCCTCGCCCGTCTTCACGTCCCACTGCCACAGGTGCTGGTGGCAGGTGAGCGTGCTGCCGTCGAAGAAGCCCTCGTCGAGGCACACGTCCTGGTGCGGGCACAGGCCCTGGAAGGCGTGGAATTGGTCGCCGCTGTTCACCACCAGGACCTTGCTGCCCGTGGCCGTGTCGTAGCACTTCATCCCCTGGCCGGGGATCTCGCTGGCGCTGCAGATGCGGATGCGCTTCATGGGGGGCCCGTCGTCAGCTGAACTTGTCGTAGCGGATGTTGTCGGTCGACACGCGCGCCATCAGCAGCATGCGCACGCAGGCGTCCACCGCCGGCGGCGGCCCGGCCAGGTAGGCACGCACGCCCTGATAGCGCCCCTGCATGCCACGGCCGGCCACCTCGTGCACGAAGCCGGTCTCGAACTGCAGCAGCGGATGGCTCGCCCGCAACGCGTCGGACGCCGGCTCCTCGGAGAACGCGATCGTGACGCGCAGTCGCTCGCCACAGGCGGCGCGCAGGCGGCTGAACTCGTCGAGGAAGAACGCGTCCTTCATCGAGCGCACGCCGAAGAAGACGTCGCCGTCGTGGCTGGCGAAGTAGTCGGCCCGCGCGGCCCGCTCCAGGATCGACATCATCCCGGCGATGCCGCTGCCGCCAGCGATGCAGAGGATGTTCTTGTCGAGCTCCGGATAGAAGGTGGCCGCGCCGAGCGGACCGAACAGCTCGACCGCGGTGCCGGCCGGCGTGGCCGAGAACAGCCAGTCCGACAGCTTCCCGTCGGGCTTCTTCTTGATGACGAAGTCGAGCTCGAGGGCGTCCTTCGCGTGGTTCACCATCGACCAGCCGCGGTAGCCGTCGATCCCCGGCACCTGGACCAGCACGAACTGCCCGGCGTCGAACGACAGCGGTGCGGCCAGCGCGATGCGCAGCGACATCACGTCGTGCGTCAGCAGCCGGGCGGCGACGATGCGCCCGGACGCGGCGCGCGGGATGCAGACATCGGGCTCGAGGTCCTCGACGAAGCTCGCCACCTCGATCGACAGCGGGCCGCGCGCGGCGCACTGGCACATCAGGAACTCGTCGGCCTGCTTCAGGTACTTGCGGCCGGGCGCCTCGGGCCACAGGTCGTCGATCTCGCCCGACAGCAGCCGCGCCTTGCAGGTGCCGCAGGTGCCGCTGCCGCACTCGTAGGGCAGGTCGATGGCCTGGCCGAGCCCGGCGTACAGCACCCGGCTGCCCGGCTCGGCGTCGAACGCGTGGGCGCGGTTGCGCGCCTTGACTTCGATCTTCATGGGGTGGCTCCGTGGCCGGCGCTCAGATCGGGATGTGGTAGCCGAAGCCGAGCATCCGCGTGTCGAGCCGCACGTTGCGCTCGAGCATCCGCGGGCCCTCGGCGCCGAGCGCGACCCGGTCGTAGATCTTGCCGACCGCGAACAGCTCGGTCGTGCCGCCGTCCAGCGTGGTGCGGTAGGCCTGCACGGTGCTCACCACCTCGGCCTGCGCCGCGCCGTCGTCGAGCTTCACCGTGTACACGCAGACGTGGCGGGTCATCGGCGACTGGTCGCTGTTGTGCCGCGGCAGGTTGGTGAACAGCGTCTTCAGGCCCGGCTTGTCGTGCTCCAGCCAGGTCATCTCCTTGCGGATCTCGGGGCTGTAGGCGGTGATCCGGTACACGTAGGCCGGATCGCAGAGTTCGAGGTAGGCGTCGAACTTCTTCTCGTCCAGGGTCATGGCCGAGCGGCTGATCAGTTCGGTGATGGCGGTGCGTGTGTCCACGGTGTTCCTCGCGTCGGTGGTCCGGACTCAGGCGGCGGCCTGGGCCGTGCCGGCCTTGCCGTGCGGGTCATGGGCCATGCGGCCCATGCGGCGACTCCATTCCGCATAGAAGTGGCGCATGCCGCCTTCGTCGTGGATGGTCATGTTCTCCTCGCGCCCGTGCAGCACCCACTTGCTGTCGGTGCGGTCGCGCATCGCCAGCCCCTGGCCATGCACCCCAAGCAGGTCCTCGTGCAGGTTGCGACCGAACGGCCCCCAGATGGTGTTGTGGTCGCGGATGCGCTCGGCCCGCTCTTCGGGCGTGTCGCTCTTGAGGCCCAGACCGCGGAACTCGATCAGCAGCTTGTTCGGCCCCAGCGGGATCGCCGTGTCCATCCGCAGCACCGAGGTGCGCAGGTTGAACGTCATGCCCGGGAAGATGTCGATCAGCACCCAGCCTCCCGGCGCCAGGCCGGGCCAGCCCACGCCGCGCGCCTTGCTGCCCTCGTAGGCGTCGTACTTGATCGCCATCGAGCCGACCGAGGCGTGGCCGTTGGGGTAGCCGGTGTACTTCCGATCGAAATAGCCGGGCTGGATCATCCCGGTGATGCGATTGAAGTAGTGCATGTAATCGTGATAGAACTCGCTGTTCGTGTCGTGCCACAGCTTGTAGTTCGTGTTGACCACGGCCTTGTGATAGTGGAAGACCTCGAGCGGCATGTTCAGCTGCTCGTCGAGCATGCTCATCGAGTCGCCGATGTACTCACCGAGCGATGAGCACTGGTCATCCACGTTGACCCACACGAAGCCGCCGTAGCCGATCTCGGTCTTCACCTCGCGCAGGCCGGCCTGCTCGCAGCCGTAGCGGTCCTGGTAGCCCTGCTTGCCGCGCGAGATGTCGATGCAGTTGCCCTTCACGTCGAACGACCATGCATGGAAGATGCAGGTGATGCGCTTGGCATTGCCCACCGGCTCGTAGAGCAGCGTGTTGCCGCGGTGCGGACAGATGTTGTAGAAGCTGCGGACCTTCATGTCCTCGCCGCGCACCACGATCAGCGGCGCGCCGCCCGGGTGGTTGAAGGTGCGGTAGTCGTAGGCGTTCTGCAGCTCCGACTCGTGGCACGCAATGATCCACACCTTGTTGAAGATCAGCTCCTGCTCCTGCCGGAAGATCTGCTCGTCGGTGTAGATGTCGGTGCTGACGAAGTGGGTGTCGGGGAAATTGGGGCGTTGCTGCCACTCGGTTGCATTGCGCGACATGCGGCTCTCCGTGAGTTGCGAAGACAGGGATGACACAGCGCTCGAGGTCACCGCTGCGTCCGTGACGACACCTTCATTGCACGGTCCGTGCCCAAGGGAAAAATCGCGGTTTCCGGGCCGCGCGGAGGCCGAAATCGCGCTTCATCGAACCGATGTTGCGGCGCTTCCAAGGGTTTCCATCAGCGCGCTGGACCGACCGACGTTTCACAGCGAAACCGGCGACCGTTTCCATTCGAAACGCGCACGTGCCGATGCGCCGCGATGTCCACGCTGGCGTGCGTGGCACCAACTTTGCTGAACGAGGCGCTGGCGATGCGACGACGTGAGGGCGGCGCGCATCGCACCGCCCTCACGCGCGTCCCAACGAAAGCACCATGGCAACGACCGACCGCTGGCTCGCAAGGCTCCTGCCCATGCTGCAGTGGTGGCCGATGGTGAACCGGCGCAGCCTGCGCGCGGACCTGCTCGCCGGACTCACGGGCACCATCATCCTGGTGCCGCAGGCGGTCGCCTACGCCAGCATCGCCGGGCTGCCGCCGGCCTATGGCCTCTACACCGCGATCGTGCCGGTGATCGTGGCCGCGCTGTTCGGCTCGTCGCTGCATCTCGTGTCCGGCCCCACCGCCGCGCTGTCGATCGTCATCTTCGCGACGCTCAGCCCGCTGGCCGAGCCGGGCAGCGCGGCCTACATCCAGCTCGCGCTGAGCCTCACCTTCATGACGGGGCTGCTGATGCTGGCGATGGGGCTGGCGCGCCTCGGCGTGCTGGTGAACTTCATCTCGCACAGCGTGGTGATCGGATTCACCGCCGGCGCCGCGGTGCTGATCGCCACCAGCCAGCTGAAGAACTTCTTCGGCATCACCGCGCCGGCCAGCGCCTCGTTCATCGAGACCCTGCGCCTGTTCGTGCAGCGCCTGCCGGACACCAACGTCCACGTGCTGAGCGTGGGCATCGTCACGCTGCTGGCCGCGGTGGGCACGCGCACCTGGCTGCCGCGCGCGCCGCACATGATCGTCGCCATGGCGGTCGGCAGCCTGCATGCGCTGGCGCTGACCGCGCTGTTCGGCCCGCAGACGGGCATCGCGATGGTGTCGGCCATCCCGCGCAGCCTGCCGCCGCTGTCGATGCCGATCCTTCGGGTGAGACCCTGAGGCAGCTCGCACCGATCGCGCTGGCGCTCGCGATGCTCTCGCTCACCGAGGCGGTGGCCATCGCGCGCGCGATCGCGCTCAAGTCGGGGCAGCGCATCGACAGCAGCCAGGAGTTCATCGGCCAGGGCCTCGCCAACGTGGTCGGCAGCTTCGCCTCGAGCTATGTCTCCAGTGGCTCGTTCACGCGCAGCGGGTCAACCACACAGCCGGCGCGAAGACGCCGCTGGCGCCGGTGTTCTCGGCGCTGTTCCTGGTGCTGACGCTGGTGGCGCTGGCGCCGCTGGTGCGCTACCTGCCGATCGCGTCGATGGCGGCGATCCTGCTCGTCGTCGCGTACTCGCTGGTCGACGTACACCACATCCGCGGCATCCTGCGGACCAGTCGCGCCGAGGCTGCGGTGCTGGCGGCGACGTTCCTCGCCACCCTGTTCCTGCACCTCGAGTTCGCCATCTACGTCGGCGTGCTGCTGTCGCTGATGGTGTTCCTGGAGCGCACCGCCCGGCCGGAGATCCGCGACGCGGTCCCGGCGCCGGGCGCGCACAGCTACCACTTCGTGCCGCAGACCGACGAGCCCGACTGCTGCCAGCTGAAGATGGTCTTCATCGACGGGCCCATCTACTTCGGCGCCGTCGATCACGTGCAGCGCCGGCTGCGCGACATCGACGCGGCCGATCCCGGCCACAAGCACCTGCTCGTGCTGGCGCCGGGCATCAACTTCATCGACAGCTCGGGGGCCGAGCTGCTGGGCCAGGAGGCGCGCCGACGGCGCCAGCTCGGCGGCGGCCTGTACTTCCACCGCCTGCACCCGTCGGCCGTCGACGTGCTGGCGCGCTCTGGCCACCTCGACGCCATCGGCCGCGAGAACCTGCATGCGATCGGCAGCAACGTGATCGACGCCCTCTACCCGCGGCTGGACCCGCAGATCTGCCGCCACTGCCCGGCCCGCATCTTCAGCCAGTGCCAGCGCACGCTGCCCGACGGCACACCGCGCGAGCCGGCCGGCACCCCATGATGGCCGGGCTGATCGCGGTCGCGCTGGTCGTCGGCGTGCTGATCGGCGCCGTGGGAGTGGGTGGCATCCTGCTGATCCCGGCGCTCAACCTGCTGGCGCCGCTGCCCATCCAGGCGTCGATGGCCACGGCCCTCTTCACCTTCATCTTCACCGGCATCGTCGGCACCTGGTTCTTCCAACGGCGCGGCAGCATCGACTGGTCGGTGACGCTGCCGCTGTGCGTGGGCGGCGCGCTGTTCGGCGCGGTCGGCGCCTGGGCCAACGCTCTGCTCGATGCCCACCTGCTCGGGCTGGTGCTGGCCGTGCTGATCGTGCTGGCCGGTGTCTACACGCTGCTCGGGGGCGGCGCACGACGCCGCACCGCCTTCGAGGGTCGGCCGCAGTGGCGGCGCGCGCTGCTGTTCGGCATCGGCGCGCTCACCGGCTTCGGATCCGGGCTCACCGGCGTGGGCGGTCCGGCGCTGTCCGTGCCGATGATGGTGCTGAGCGGCTTCGCGCCGCTGACCGCGATCGGCGCCAGCCAGGTGGTGCAGATCCTGCGTCGGTCTCGGGCAGCGTGGGCCACTTGGCGCACGGCATCGTGGACCTCGAACTCGCCGCGCTGCTGACGGTGTTCGAGGTGGCCGGCGTGTGGATCGGCGTGCATCTCGCGCACGCCGTCGATGCCGCGCTGCTGCGCCGCGCCGTGGGCGCGCTGTGCGTCGCGGTCGGAGCCGGCCTGCTGCTGCGCGCGCTGTAGCGCGTCGGCCGCGCGGGCTCTGCGTCAACCGCGGCGAAGGCCGTCAGCGTGCCGGAGATGATGCGGTTGAGCTGGGTCATCAGGCGGTAGCCCAGCGTGTGATCCTGCTCCATCAGACCGAGCAGGCCGTTGCCGTCGATCGCCAGGAAGCTGCAGGGCGTGAGGCAGGTGGCGGTGGCGATGCGCAGGTTGCAGCTCGGCGTGAGCGCCGCCCAGCCGAACACCTCGCCGCGCCGCAGCATGTTGCCGGCACTCGCGTTGCGCTCGCCGTAGCCCACCGCGAGCCGGACCATGCCGCGCACCAGCACATAGACCAGGCTGGCCGGTTCGCCGACCCGGTAGACCTGCTGCCCCTCGCTGCAGTGCTGCACCTCGCTGAGCAGCGCGATGCGCTCGAGCTGGCGCGCGGTCAGGCCCTGGAAGAAACCCGTCTGCGCGAGGATCAGGTTCGGTGTCAGCAGTTCGGCGGATTCGTTCGACATGGCTGCTTTCCGTGCGGTTCACTGAACGCGGTGGAGGTGGTCTAGCTCGTCGCCGGCCGGTGCGCGCTCGCGCTGCCGGTGCAGGCCCCAGTTGCGGCGGCGCATCCAGAGCGCCTTGCGGCCGATGCCGAGCATCGCCGCAAGCTCGGCCTCGCCGTGCCGGTCCTGGTAGAGCAGCACGACTTCCTTGATGTACTCCTCCACCGACAGGGGCAACCCGCTGCCCAGCGGCAGGTGGGTCTCCTTGGCCGGCAGCGCGATCGTTTCCTCCAGGTCGGCGGCGCTCAGGATGTCGGCATCGGCCAGGATCACCGCGCGCTCGATCACGTTCTGGAGCTCGCGCACGTTGCCGGGCCAGGAGTGGCGGTGCAGGAAGTCGATGAAGTCCCGGTCCATGCCGCTGACCCGGCTGCCGAACTTGCGGCTGAACAACTGCATGAAGTGGCGCGCGAGCAGCTCGATGTCGGCCCCGCGCTCGCGCAGCGGCGGCACGTGGATCGTGATGACGTTCAGGCGGTAGTAGAGGTCGGCGCGGAAGCTGCCGCTCTCGGCGCTCTCCTTCAGGTTGCGGTTGCTCGCCGCGAGGAAGCGCGTGTCGGTGATGTAGCTCTGTCCCGAACCGAGCGGTCGCACCTGGCGCTCCTGCAGCACCCGCAGCAGCTTCACCTGCACGTTGAGCGGCATCTCCGAGATCTCGTCGAGGAACAGCGTCCCGCCGCTGGCTTCGCGGATCAGGCCCTCGCTGGCCGAGGCCGCGCCCGTGTAGGCGCCCTTGACGTGGCCGAACAGCTCGGACTCGATCAGCTCGGCCGGAATGGCCCCGCAGTTCACCGCGACGAACGGCCGGTGCGCCCGATTGCCGCCGAAGTGGATGGCCTGGGCCACCAGTTCCTTGCCGGTGCCGCTCTCGCCCTGGATCAGCACGTTGGCCTCGGTGGCGGCCACGCGCTGGATCATGCCCAGCAGGCGCTTGACGCCGTCGCTCTCGCCGATGATGGCGTTCTGGGAATAGGCCTTGCGCAGGCTGCGCTTGAGGGCCACGTTCTCCATGCGGGTGCGGCGCTCGCCGAGCGCCCGCTCCACCGAGAACAGGAAGTCGTCGTTGTCGAAGGGCTTGATCACGTAGTCGTTGGCGCCCAGGCGCAACGCCTCGATCGCACTCTCGACCGACGAGAAGCTGGTCATCAGGATCACCTGCGTCTCGGGGTTGGCCGCCTTGCTGGCCGCCACGATGTCCAGCCCGCTGGCGTCGGGCAGGCGCAGGTCGGTGATGACCATGTCGAACTCGCGGCTGCGGAGCTGCGCCAGGCCCTCGCCGCCGGTGCGCGTGATCACGCAGGTGTAGCCGGCGCGCTGCAGCAGCATCTCGACGCAGTCGCCGATGCCGTGGTCGTCGTCGATCACGAGCACCTGTTCCGACGGCCGCCGTGCCTCGGCCGGTGCTTCCCTGCGGGGCTGGCTGCTCATGCGCGTTCCCTGGGCAGCGCGACGCAGAACGTGGCGCCCTCGCTGCCGGTGTGTCGCAGCGAGAGGCTGCCGCCGTGCTCGTGGGCGATCTCGGTGCTGATCGCCAGCCCGAGCCCGGTGCCGTGCATGCTGGACTTGGTGGTGAAGAAGGGTTCGAAGATGCGGCCCACGGCCTCGGCCGGCACGCCCGGGCCGGTGTCACCGACCAGCACTTCGACCATCGGGCCGGCCTCGCGGGTCTCGATGCGCAGCGTGCCGCGGCCCGCCATCGCCTGAGCGGCATTGACGAACAGGTTCAGGAAGATCTCGCGGATCTGCCCCGTGTTGCCGAACACCTTCAGGCCCGCGTCGCGGCGCAGGTACTGCAGCTCCACGTCGCGCAGCAGGTCGTCCTGGCGCAGCACGTAGAGCGCCTCCTCGATGGCCTCGTCGACCGCGAAGCCGTAGCGCGGCTCGTCACCGACGCGCGAGAACTTCACCAGCCGCCGCGAGATGTCGAGGATGCGCTTGACGTTGACCGCGATGTTGTCGAAGCCCTTGTCCAGCAGCGCCGGGCTCGGCTGCTTCTCGGACCGCAGGATCTGCACGATGGAGTGCAGCGAGGTGAGCGGGTTCGTGATCTCGTGGCAGACGCCCGCCACCATGAAGCCCAGCGCCGCGAGCCGTGCCGTCTGCAGGTCGGAGGTCTGGAGCTGGCGCAGGTCGGTCTGGTCGACGATCACGAGGCTGGCCCCCCAGGGCGTGCGGCGCAGGAAGAGCCGCTCGTGCACCTGCGCCCCCGAGGGCAGCGTCCGCACGCTGTCGGCCTCCTGCGCGGCCGACCACGGCGGGCCGCCGCGCAACGACGCCAGGTAGTGCGGCGCACGCGCGCGCAGCGGCAGGTCGGAGTCGGACTCACCGTGGCCGTATTCGTCGCTCGCACCCAGCACCGCGGCGTCCTCGCCCAGCATCAGCATCGGCCACGGCGCGGCCGAGAAGATCTGTTCGAACACCTCGGCAAGATCGTACGTATGGCGCTGGGCTCTCATCGGTATCGGTCAATGGAACAGATGATGGCGGGGGCAGAACAGAGCGTATGGGCAGGCAGTGCACGCAGCAATAGAGAGCGACCCCCACGCACCGATCGGCGCTCGCGCCGACCCCGTATCGAAGGGTGGAACAAACGGTACAGCGGCCTCTAGAATCCGGCTGTCGATTGCCGATTTCAGAACGACCGATGAACAAGAACAAGGCCCCCGCCGAAGCCTCCCAGCGCGATCGCATCCTCAAGACCGCGGCCCAACTGTTCGCGGCGCGCGGCTTCCACGCGGTCGGCATCGCCGAACTCGGCGACGCGGTCTCGCTCGGGCGCGGCGCGCTCTACCACCACATCCGCAGCAAGGAAGACCTGCTGTACGACATCAGCCGCGAGTACATCGTCGACCTGGCCGCGCACGCCGCCGAAGTGGCACGCAGCGAGCTGCCGCCGGCCGAGCGGCTGGTGCTGCTGGGCGACTACCTGATGCTGAAGATCGCGTCGCACCAGGCCGAGCTGACGGTGTGCTTCCGCGAGGTGCAGTCGCTCACCGGCGAGCGGCACCGCGAGGTGATGGCGCTGCACGCCCGCTACGAGGGTGCGTGGAAGAGCATCCTGGTCGATGGCGAACGCCAGGGCGTGTTCCGCCCCTACGACGCCATCGTGCTCAAGGGCCTGCTGGGCATGTACTTCTACAGCTACCTGTGGCTCAAGCCCTCGGGCCGCGTCGGGCCGCGGCAGATCGCCGAGCGCTTCAACTCGATGGCGCTGCGGGCGCTGGCCGCCTGACGCCGCGGTCCCGCGGCGCCCGGCAG